>CATLVA010000313.1 GCA_950060715.1 uncultured Oligoflexia bacterium
ATTATGAATACTATTTTTTAACTCTTTCCATTGATTCTGTGTGAGTAGCCATTTCCCCTGTTTATGGGTAAGCCAGAATAATTCTTCCTTCTCCTCCACTATTGCATTGATTTTCTCTTTGGAAATCAAAGAGCTAATAATCAAACTACGACTTGGGACGAGCTTATTAATCAAGGGCTTCTCCATGTTGAGCCTTTAACATATATTAGAGGACGCTCACTTCCTGGTCAGTATATGATTGTGGATGAAGCTCAAAACCTAACTCCACATGAGATTAAAACAATTATTACTAGAGCTGGTGATGGCACTAAGATCGTACTAACTGGTGATAGCGAACAAATCGATAATCCATACTTAGACTCAATAAATAATGGTCTTGTATATTGTATTGATAGGTTGAAAGGTGAGGATATAGTTGCTCACACGAAGCTTGTTCAAGGAGAGAGATCCAGATTATCTGAGATCGCTAGTGAATTACTTTAATGTTTGAAGCGAGAGGTTACCAACGCCGCTATTTAAGGGCCCCCTACAAAAAGGACATCTTATTTGCGGCAGAGGATTTTATATTTAAGGCGAGGACCGTGAATATTTCGGAAGGGGGACTCCTTTTAGATCAAATCGGTCATTTTCCTGAGGATGATATCATTCCCTTTATGGTGATCCTCCCGCAATTCCCTTTATTTAAAGATTATACGTTAGCAAAAATTTTATCTCACGACCCAACAGCTCTTGAGCCAAAGGTTGTTAGGTTTAGGGCAAAGATGGCCAGAAAAATTGGATTGAAATCTAAAGTTGATGGTGTATTTGCTTCACAAATAGGTCTTCAAATAAAAGAAATTTCTCAGTTCGATCAAGCTAAAATCTCCACATATGTTGATGTATTTGCAAGTAACCTCATCTATCTTCAAGTCTTACTAGATACTATGAACTCCGATGAGAATCATCTTTTGAAGTTGAGAAGAATTTCGGAGTATTTGGGTTATGAAAAAGACATGAAATTAGCACTGCTGAGAAAAACAGTTCAAGAAGATTATAGAAGTCTTCAATGGTTATAATTTTTTAAGGTATTCTAAGTGGTCTGCAAGAAATTGCTTGAGGTCCTCAACATGCTCATTTTCTGGTTCCAAATTATTTTCTAATTTTTCACCAATAAGTTTGTTGAGAACCTCGATTCTAAGACTGTTATTAATAAAGTCGTGCTTTGTTTTGGAATCCATTACTGCAGTATTTTATCGTCTAGTCTTTTACGTAGGTTTTGCGAAAACAAATTAATCGTATTCGCCATCTTGTTCGCGTCCATACGTTTCGCTAATTCATCCATGAGTAAGGCCCCTCTTAGAAGAAACTCTTCGGAGAGTTCATCTTCATTTACCTTATTCATAATGTAATTGGCTTCGTATTGTAGCTCTTCTTGTTTTAATTTAGATAAGTAAGACTTGATTGACTCTTCTTGACGCTTCAATTCCTTTAGACGCCTCTGCTTATCCAATGAAATAATTTTTGAATCCATACTCTCTCGTTCTCCTCTTAAATTTTTCAGGATCCTCATGATCCCACTCTCTCTCATAGGAGCAAATAACGTGCCAATGAATTTTTGGTGGAAAAGTTATTTGCGTTAGAGATTTATAGGAATTCGATTACATTTCTTCAATCAACTGGTACGAAATTTACATGCTTTCTTTAGCTGAACTTAAAATCTGGTAATTTTTATAAACGCAATGTGATACCGGTAAAATCTGCTGAGGATGATTTGTCACCGACTAATAAGGTCGGTTAAATGCAGGCTGAAAGTCCATAAAACTCATTTATTTTGCTCTAAGTTATTAAATTTAAAAGCTTTTCCTTTGAGAGATTTATTCATCTTTTATATAATAAAGACTCAAGAGAAATGGCAATTTTGCCGATATTCTAATGGTAACAACGTAAATTAAAAGGAAAGCAAAGATGAATCAGCCAAAGCTATATATCCCAAACCCTGTGGTAATCGAGCAGACAGCGCGAGGGGAGAGACAATATGATATCTATTCAAGACTACTTCTTGATAGAATTATATTCTTAGGAACAGAGGTTAACGATACTGTAGCAAACCTTCTTATTGCTCAGATGCTTTTCTTAGAGCAATCAGATTCAGAAGCACCAATTCACTTCTATATTAATTCACCTGGTGGAAGTGTTTATGCTGGGCTTGGTATCTACGATATAATGCAACATATTTCATGCCCGGTTTACACTTACTGTGTAGGTTTAGCTGCTTCAATGGGATCTCTATTATTAGCTGCCGGACATAAAGACAATAGATACTCACTTCCACACTCTAGAATTATGATTCACCAACCATTAGGTGGAGCTAGAGGACAAGCAAGTGATATTCAAATTCAAGCGCAAGAAATTCAAGACTTGAAAAAACAATTAACTCAAATCTATGTTGATCATACTTCTACGGGTAAAAAATACGAAGAGTATGAGAAAGCGATGGATAGAGATAATTACTTAAGCCCAGGTAATGCAAAAGAAATGGGATTAATTGATAAGATTATTGAGCCTAAGGGTAAGTCTGAGGACAGTGAATAAAAGTAAGGAAGATCTATGACGACAAAAAAGCGAACTGAGAATTCGGGAGTGTTACGTTGTACTTTTTGTGGTAAATCACAAAAGGAAGTAAAGAAGTTAATTGCAGGGCCCGGTGTATACATTTGTGATGAATGTATCGAGTTATGTAATGACATTATTTTTGAAGACTCAGTTAAAACGGCTTCAAAGACGGCCTTAGACAATGTACCTAAACCGCATGAGATTAAAGAGCATCTAGATAATTATGTTATCGGTCAAGAAAGGGCCAAGAAGATAATTTCTGTTGCTGTTCATAATCATTACAAGAGAATTTCTCACCGTCCTTCAGGTAAAAAAGATGATGATGTTGAATTACAAAAATCAAACATCTTATTAGCAGGACCTACAGGTTCAGGGAAAACATTACCAGCTCAATCACTTGCTAAGTTTTTAAATGTGCCATTTGCGATTGCTGATGCAACTTCATTAACTGAAGCAGGTTATGTAGGTGAAGATGTTGAGAATATTATTCTTAATCTACTAACAGCGTGTGA
>CATLVA010000314.1 GCA_950060715.1 uncultured Oligoflexia bacterium
GAGTAACTTCACCTTCATGTCCTCCTTTGGAATAACTTCTGCCACCAGAACCAAGAAAACTCCATTTATATTCAAAAGAATGACAAAAATCAGATAGTGCTCTACATTCATCTCCATAAAATTCATCAAAAATTGCATAGAATGGTACCCCTAGATTAGATAATTTAGAAAGTCCAATTTATATTTTCAAACAAAAAAATTCTAACAACCATTTAGCTGTAAAAATTTGTGGAAGATATCAATATGATGAAAGGCTCTTTTGTTAAAGCTGCCCAGATGTTATCTCTCTATGGAGAGCATTTTCTACCAAGTGAAGTTAGGGACTTTATTTCTCAGCTGCAATCACAAGGTCATTATCTTGATTGGGAACAGATGAGTCCTTTGATTCATCAGGATATTCAAAATAAATTGGAAATTTCCGAGTCTCCTCTGGCCGCAGCTTCCATCGGACAAGTTCACCGCGCCCGTTACTGTGACAAAGAAGTTGTACTAAAAATTCAATACCGCGGAATTCGTGATGCCATTGATTTGGATTTAAAGCTTTTAAAATTTCTCATTAGCTCTTTGAAAGTCCTGCCTAAGAAAATTAATCTTGATCCAATTTACCAAGAAATTAGAGAAAATTTAATCATGGAGATGGATTATAAGAGGGAGCTCTCAGTTCAACAAAAATTCAAAGAACTTTTAGATGAACCAGGAATTTATGTCCCAGAGGTTTACCCAGAAATTTCAGATAATATGGTTTTGGCATCAGAATTTTGCCAAGGAACATTACTTTCTTCGCAACAAGTCAGAAAACTAGATCAAGAAATAAAAAATTCTATTGCGATTAGAATCTTTAAATTGTTTTTTTATGAGCTATTTCATTTCAACCTTATTCAAACTGACGCGCATCCTGGCAATTATCTATATGACAAAGACAAAGACCGCTTAGTCATTATCGATTTTGGCTCAGTACGTGGTTTTGACGAGCAAGCAATTAATCATTATCAGCGCATGATCAAATCATTTTATCATGGCAGTAAAGATGATTTTTTGCAGGTATTTCATGAAATGATTGAAATGAATAAGTCTGAAGTTGAAATAAACGAAGACGAATTATGGGAGTATTGCTTCTTTATTACCAAACCTATTCGTGAGAATAATTTTGACTGGGCTTCCACAGAGCATGCTAATAAGGTTTTCGAACTTGCACAGCGCACACTTAAGAACTCTAAAGTTAAAACTCCACCAAATCAGTTTCTTTTTATTGATAGAAAAGTAGTCGGACTTTTCTTTCTGATGAAAACCTTGGACGCCAAATTTAATGCTAGAGAAATAGTTGGAGAGTTTCTAGATTAGGGTTATAATTTTTGAGTGGAAGATATTCAAATTAATGCAAAAATTTTTGTCGTAGATGATGAAGAAGGAATTAGAGAAATCCTAGAAGAACTCTTAACTGACTTTGGTGCCTCAGTAGATCTGGCCACAAATGGTCTTGAAGGACTAGAGAAAGCTAAGGCCAATCAATATGATGTGATTTTCTCTGATGTTAAAATGCCTACGATGACGGGTGAAGAATTTTTATCAAAATTAAAGACCGAAGACATCGTGCCTAAGAAATTTTTCTTTGTGTCAGGTGGAATGGAGCAAGATCTTGAAGATGCTTCTTTAAAAGAAGTGTTTACGGGTTTTGTTTATAAGCCTTTCAAAGAAGACAGTATCTTAGAATTGCTACAAGAGTTTTACCAAGCTTAGCGAATATTTAAACCAAAAAATAGTTCGGCATGGCTCTGGTCATCACGCATGGTTCTTAAAAAACGCATTCCCATTGTGATCGGGAATTTTCTCAAAGAATTCGTTTCAACAGAAAATTCAGCTCCATAGGAATTATAAGTACGCTCCTGAAAATCACTTGTGTAGCTATAGACATCAGCGATAGTTGAATCAAAAAATGCCCTTCCATATATTCGTTGAAAATAAATCCAGTCAGATAGTTTCCAATTGGGATAAAAAAGTGGCGCAACGTACTCAAGACTTAATTTATCAAATGCTTTAGAGAACTCATAGCCATATCCACGAGAGAAATTATATCCAGATAAACTCACATAATTATTATTAAGATAATAGAGTCCCGGATCATCAGATCTTCTTTCTTGAGTAAGTTTAAAATCCAAACCATCAACTTTTCTTAAACCAGGAAAGTAGGTGGTTGCAGAATGAGTGAAATAAAAATTAGTTTTATCTTGAGCTATATCTGCATACTCTAAAAAATAATCATAGCCGCTAGTTGGTTGAAGTTGGCGAAAGCCCGTCATTTTAGTAAAGGTCGATAAGAAGTTCACTCCCTTAATCAGTAACGAGTCATCGTTAAGTCGGGTCACAGAGTTATAATCATTTTCACTAACAGCAATATGTTGACCATAGAAACTTAATTGGTGGATACCTGTGTAAACATCATATTGATGAATATAGGGAAGAGTGACACTAAAAGTTGACTTCAATTCACTCCAGCTTGATTGCTCTTCAGTACTAGCTAGAGTGGTCTTTCTCTGTAGGTAGTCGATGGCAAAATTCATAATCGGATAGTACTTACCGTATGAAAAGCTCAGACCTGTGAAGGGTTGATTTTCTTCACTGGTGATACCTGCAATCGCGGTTGCCGACATAGTTCCTAGCATATTGTCGGAGTTCACTTCGATTTGGTAACCTCTACCACCAAAAAAATTCCAACTGTGCGGGCTAAAGATTCCATCGAACTCAGAGTAAGGTGAGCTCGTTTGAGTCGCGGTATAAAACCTCTCAAAATTATTCAGCTCTATAGGATCTGTCTCAGTGTAATTATCTGAGGGACCTGTTCCCAAGTGGGCATAATCTTTAAATAGATCGTTATAGGCCATCTCAGTACAGCTAAGGTCTTTTCTTTTGATTCTGTTCCCATGAGCACTCTCATAAGAGTAGTAGAGTTTGTCTTTAATAATTCGAGGCTGCATTGCCGCTATAGGCTCATCTGTACATTTGGAAAGATTAAAAGAATCAAGACTCAAGGAAAAAATATTTACGGCTCCTCTATAGTCAGCTTCAAAATATAGCTTCTCGTCTCGGTATAATAATGAGTAGATAT
>CATLVA010000315.1 GCA_950060715.1 uncultured Oligoflexia bacterium
GATCAGGTTTATTTCGATTCGTTAGAAATAGTTCGTGAGTTCAACTTTCTATTTAATCAATCAGGATTAAATCGCAAAGAGAACAGATCCCTAGATTCTTTGATGAGAAATATAAATGAAAAACTTAAAAGGGCGAATCAACTTTTAAACGAGTATAAAAAAGAGAAAAAGGCTTATGAGCTTGCTGCAAAATTATTAAATTTAGATTTAAATAAATTGAGCTACCAACAACTCACCAGTGTTAACTCGGACTTACTTAAAGAGACGGAAAAAGCGGCACTCAAATTTTTAACTGATAACTATGGCCTGGGACAAACCTATTCTTTTATTTTGGAAGAAATTGAATTGTTCTCCATTCAAATTGATTATCACTACAATATCAATCTAAACGAGCGTGAAAAAATAATTGCAGATAACCCTGATAAGCTTATTGAAAAGGGCTATGGAAATAATGATGTTCAAACCAACTGCTCTGCTCACGGGACAAGTGTCGCTACAGTTTTAGCCCAAGCGACTCAACATCCTAATATCTCCTTCATGTTATTGAGGTCTCTGCCTAATGGAGATGAGAGAGATAAAGATGTGATCAATTCTATATATTACGCTGTTGATAATGGGGCCGATATCATTAATATTAGCTTCGGAAAATACTCCTCCTCAAATGCAAAAGAAGTTTATGAAGCGATGGAATATGCACAAACTCATGGGGTCGCCATCGTTCTTGCTGCAGGAAACGATTACCTAAATATTGACTATAAAACGAGCTTCCCAAGCCCTAAGTACGGTGGCCAAAAACTAGAAAATACCTTAATGGTAGGCTCACATAGCAGGTACCAAAAAAAGTCTTCCTTTAGCAATTACGGAGAGCATAGTGTTGATATTTACGCTCCAGGAGAAAATATCCCAGTTCCCGACAAAAACAATCAGAATATTATTTACAACGGGACCTCTTACGCCGCTCCCCTCGTTAGTGCAGCCATAGCAAAATTGAAATTAATTAGCCCAGACATAAATATTTTTGAATCCAAAAGTATTTTACTAGAGGGCTCATACCTGATCGAAGATCAAATCCAAGCATTGGATATTCACCAAAGTCTAAATTTGTTAAAAAAATAGATTTTTTTAACTTAACGACAAGAATTGACACCCCGCAATCTGTTAGAATACCACAAACATTTTTAAAAAGGATTTGAAGTGGAAAAGAGCAAGAAGCAAGCTGCCCTAGACTATCATTCACAGGGACGCCCTGGAAAAATAGAAATTCGTTCAACAAAACCATGTGTGACATCAAGAGAATTATCACTCGCCTACTCTCCCGGAGTTGCAGAGCCTTGTCTTGAAATAGCGGACAACCCAGATGACGTATTTAAATATACCGCCAAAGGAAACTTGGTTGGTGTTGTCAGTAACGGGACTGCAGTTTTAGGCCTTGGAAATATTGGACCTCTGGCAAGTAAGCCCGTTATGGAAGGTAAAGGCGTTCTTTTTAAGCGCTTCGCTGATGTTGATGTTTTCGATATAGAGTTAAATGCAAAAACAGTGGATGAAATGGTTCAAGCAGTAAAAGCATTAGAGCCAACTTTTGGTGGAATTAACCTAGAAGACATTAAAGCGCCAGAATGTTTTGAAGTTGAAGAAAGACTACAAGAAATCATGGATATTCCAGTGTTTCATGACGACCAACATGGAACGGCGATTATCGCAAGTGCTGGGTTCGTAAACGCGATCGAACTCACTGGTAGAAAATTTGCTGATGTAAAGGTTGTTTTTAGTGGTGCAGGAGCTGCATCGATGGCCATCGCGAAGTTATTCTTTAAACTGGGAATAAAACCAGAAAACCTTCTTATGACTGATTCAAAAGGTGTCATCTACCATGGTCGTACTGAAGGAATGAATAAATATAAAGAGCAATTTGCAGTTAAGACGGATGCAAGAACTCTTGCAGATGCCCTTAAAGGTGCCGATGCATTTATGGGATGTTCAGCGAAAGGTGTTATGACAAAAGATATGGTGGCTTCAATGGCCAAAAACCCTATCATTTTTGCGATGGCAAACCCTGATCCTGAAATTACTCCTGAAGAAGTTGCTGAAGTGAGAGACGACGCAATTATGGCCACAGGGAGAACTGACTACCCTAACCAAGTCAATAATGTTTTAGGTTTCCCATTTATTTTCCGTGGAGCTCTCGATGTTCGCGCAAGAAAAATTAATGAAGAAATGAAACTAGCTGCTGTTCACGCGCTTGCAGATCTTGCCAAAGAAGAAGTTCCAGAAAGTGTAAAGATGGCATACGGTGGAAAAGAATTTACTTTTGGAAAAGAATATTTAATTCCAAAGCCATTTGATAAAAGAGTTTTAACCAGAGTTTCTTCTGCTGTTGCTAAAGCCGCTTGTGATACTGGAGTTGCCAGAAAAGTTATCACTGACTTTAAACAATACTCATTAGAACTAGAAGCTAGGCTTGGTCAATCAGCCGAGTTTATGCGTTTTATTAGATCAAGGCTTAAATCAGCACAATCAAAAAAGAGAATCGTCTTCACTGAAGGGACCAATACTAGAATCCTTCGTGCAGTGAATATTCTAATTGATGAAGGAAGAGTAACTCCAGTTCTACTTGGAGTAAAAGAGACTATCCACGCAAAAATGGAAAAGCTTGGGTTAAGTCACCTTATTGATAATGTCGAAATTATTCGTTCCTCTGAATCAGAAAACTTCAAAGACTATTATTTTTCTTACCATGAAGAGAGACAGAGAAAGGGTGCTTCACTCTCTCTTTCTGAAGATCTTTTAAAGCGTGGGAACTACTTTGGATCCATGATGGTTAAAAAAGGTCATGCAGACGGTATGATTACTGGAACGACTCAAAACTACCCTGATTGCTTCAGACCGATGATGAGAGTTTTAGGCTCAAGCCTTGATGGAAAAGCTTGCGGTATTATTATTCTAGTATTCCAAAATAGAATTATTTTTCTCGCTGACTGTACTGTTCATGTGAATCCTAGCTCAGAGGAGTTAGCGGAAGTAGCAGAGCACACAGCAAATTTATACCGAAAACTACTTCAAAAAGAGCCATCGATTGCATTCCTTA
>CATLVA010000316.1 GCA_950060715.1 uncultured Oligoflexia bacterium
TTTTAGTTTTAAGTTTAATTTTTTTAGTTTCTTGTTCAGGTGAAAAACGACTTTTAAAGATCGATGGCAGCACCATGGGGACTTATTATAAAGTCACCACCTATGGCTCAGTTTCCAAAGACAAACTTAAAGAAGATATTGATCAATTTTTAAAGCTTTTTAATAATGTTTTTTCTACGTATATTCCGGAGTCTGAGATTTCGAGAATCAACAATTCTAAATTCAGGAAAATTAAAATTTCGGATTCTATGAGAAAGGCAATTGAGTTGTCGCTAGAAATCTCTCGTAAGTCCCATGGATATTTCGACATAACTGTAGCACCTCTTGTGAATATGTGGGGCTTTGGTCCTGACGGTAAACAGAAGCTACCTGAAAATTTCGAGATTGAGAAAATGCTCAAGCAAGTCGGGTATCAGCATATCGATTTTCAAGATAAGTTCTTAGTTAAAAAAGTTCCCGATTTGAAGCTTGATATGTCAGCTGTGGCCAAAGGATTTGGTGTCGATGAATTGGTTAAATTTTTAGAGTATCAAGGATATGATCAGCTATTAGTCGAAATTGGTGGGGAAGTTCGCTCACGAGGTAAAAAGCAAGACGGAGCTCCTTGGAGAGTTGGTATTGAAGGACCAGGAGAAGGCTTGGGGGCAAAAATCTCAAAAATTGTTCCGTTGACCAATAAATCAATGGCGACAAGTGGTAGCTACCGAAATTATCTTAAATATGGAGACCAGGTTTTCTCTCACACCATTGATCCAAAAACCGGACGGCCAGTGGACCATAAAACCATTTCTGTGAGTGTTATAAGTGAATATTGTGCTGATGCAGATGCTTGGGCAACTGCTCTGATGAGTATGGGGCATGAGAAAGGTCTCGATATCGCCAATAAATTAAATTTACTGGTATATTTTCAAATCAAGGAAAATGATAATATCAAAGTATTGACTTCAAAGGCTTTTGATCAGTATAAAGGTGAGTAATGGATATCTTAATTATTACAGTTACCGTATTTTCAATTGCATTCGCTGGTATGGCCATAGGTGTAATTCTTTCAAATAAAGTCATAAAAGGCTCATGTGGCGGAATAGCAACGCTTATGGGTGGCAAGTCAGCTTGTGACGTATGCGCTATGAAAGATCGCTGTGAGTCTTCAGGTAAGGAACTCTGCGAAGAGGCTTAGAGATCACCTTTAAATGGTCTTATTAACCTAAGTAGCCTTCCTAGTCGCAATCTGTATTGCATTTCATCTATATCTTCTTCAAGATACTCAGTTAGACCTGTTCCAATATCTTCGGGTTCGAAAGTATATTTGCTAGAAAAGCTTACTTTAAAGTCATGATCCATATTTCTTTTGCGAAGAACTTCTATCCACTCAGATAATGGCTTTATCTTGTTAAAAAGTGAGTGGTCAAATACATAAGGGACTGTCTTTTCGCCAACTCTAACTAATACGTAAGGTGCCACATGATAGTACCAACCCCATGTATGATTCTTAATTGAGAAAGGTACTTCGCTTTGAATAAAAACTTTTCCGGTAGTGATACAAGACTGATCTAGTATTAATGAAATGGCGTGTGCACGAGATTCACAGCGATTACCATATTCTTCAGATGCTAGTTTGTCGCTGAGGGTGTAAATCGAAAAAAATAGCTCCTCAGCTTCTTTCAGGGAGACCACAGAGATATTTATTTTAGGCTCATAGCTCATTGCAATTTTGGAGGTAGGAGTAATTTGAGTATCAGCAAATACTGTGTGCTGGCTTTGATAGTAAGTACTACCGCTTTTGCATAGACCCTGATACTCGCTCTCTAATATCTCAGCGTTTTCTTTCTTCCAAAAAGGAATAACACCTTTT
Organism: uncultured Oligoflexia bacterium; assembly: GCA_950060715.1. The sequence continues at coordinate 1,853 of CATLVA010000316.1, forward strand.
CCAAGATGATAATCAGCGATATCGATATTCTTTTCTTGTATCATATCTTCAAGTCGAGTGAGTTCAACGGAGAGGTTTCTTTCATTTAAAACTGGAACAATACTTCTAATGAGGTCTACCACCTGAGGATCGAAGCGATTTGCCAGTGCTTGGTTCGTAAGAATAAAAGTTATAAGAAATAGTTTAAAATAAGTTAACATTTAAGGTGGCTCCTATTGCTGTTCGACTTAAACTAGCTTGCTCCAGAGCAAACTCTATAAAAGTTCCAGCTGTTACCCCATAATCGACTTGGACATCAACGCCTAAGCGTCCTACATCGTCCATATTTTTATTAAAGTCTTTTAACTCATCAACTTGATCACCTTTTTGATCCCAGTCAAAAGCGATAGATGACTTTAGTTGAACATAGTCATTTAATGCATAATTTGCAAAGGCTCCCACTTCCGCCAAAAGAGTTTGGTAGCGGGTCGGGTAGAAGCAATCTTGATCGCCACATTTTTGATAGTATTCTTGTCTTTTAAAATAGTTTCTTTGGATCGAAGTGGTGATCCCTGTGTAAAAGCCCTGAACTCCAGTGTTAAAACTAATAGAGGGTTGGATACCCAGTCCATAGTTCATATCATTACCTTCAGCACTAAAGGTTGAGGCAAATTCTACGAAGTTATTGGCATTGATAGTAAAATACTTGTTAGAGACAATATTAGATACGAAAAGATTGACTCGTTTGTTATTGTCAGAAACGCCTTTAAAGCGGATATACTCAGAATAGCTTCCATCGGCATTTTTCGCTTTGTATTTGATTTCACTATTTAGATCGTCTTGAAAAGTATAAGCAAAGCTTAGTTTATAATCATTAGCTAGTTGATACCCAAGTGAAACAGAGTGAAACATTTGATGAGAGGCAGTCCCATCTAATTCATCACCTTTATAGTCTTGACCTGTTTTAAAACGATTGTAAGTTGCACCAGATTGGTAGTTATTACTTAGGCTTGGTCCTAAAAATTGAACATAATAATTAAAACTTAAGCGCTCAGTATACTCACGAAACTTTGGCTTAGTCACAGTTTGTGGAGCAGCTTGAATAGTTGCAATTGGCTGTGAAACTTTTTTAAGTTTAGCTCGTCTCGATACTTTCTTTTTCTTAACCGTTTGCGATTTTGCTAGTCCTCCATACTCTTTTGGAAGATAGTAACCGATAGGTTGAGCAAGTGCCGT
>CATLVA010000317.1 GCA_950060715.1 uncultured Oligoflexia bacterium
AGTTTTGGAGGATTAAATAATATTATTCCTCGTTGGGTGGTAAAAAAGATTACTCGCTCTCAACAATATCCTCGTAATCGTTATATTCAATTAGAAGGGGATGTTGATAAAACGAAACTTAATCAAATCTATTATTCTTTTGTAAAAGGAAAGCAGTCTCTTAGCGAAGGAACTTTGTATGTAAAAGTTAGCTTTGAACTGAAAGGTTTTACTTATACTGATATTGGGATCGATAACGAAAGAGCATTCGATGGGGTTATCACAAAGAAATGGCTTGAATGGTTTTTGATTAATAAGCCTGTGAATATTTCAAATGTGGTTCTAGTCGAAGGAAATACAGCTCAAGATTTGAAGAATTTTCAAAGTCTTCCGACAACAGAAATGCTTTCGAATATTCCAGAAAAATTTAGAAACTCTTTGCTTCTTGATTTAAATTTAAGAGTTACATTGAATGACTCTAATCCTGAGTTGAATATTTATGAGTATGATTATTATGGACAGGGGTATTTAAAGAACCTTCAATCAAATACAGTTGTAGATACTTATAAAATGCTTCCAGAAACAAAAGAGTATAGGCTTTCAAAGTCTTCTAACTTGGCCAATATCATCGCTAACCATGTTTATAGTTTAGCGAAAGGTTATTTTCCAAAGGTTACTAGTAGTATTAAAAACATCACACCAGTTAGCTCGGTACAGCGAGTGAGCTTAAAAGACTTTAAAAGTGTGAGTAAGCTTCATGATCTGTTAGCCATGGTTAACGATCAAGGTGTTCGATATTCACTTCGTACTGAAATTGAGTCAATTGCTCAAGGACAGGCGGATGTCATCTTCTTTTATGATGGAAAGCTTGACCAAATTAAGGGGTTATTGAACCAAGTGAAAGTCGAGGCGGCAAAAAATGGTCTAGCTTTTGAGGTAGTTGATACTGCAGAGGAGCTTGGTATAAAATTTAAGGGTGAATCTGAAAGCGAAAAGATTTAGTTTATTTGTAGGTTTTATACTTTTATTGGTTTCATGTACCAATCAGCCTATTAGAAGGAGAGGGACAGGTTATGCCCCAAGGCCAACTAATAGCTTTTATCAGCAGGCCAACCCTCAAGATGTATTTAGCCCAATCAAGAAGAAAATTGCACTCCTAAAATTGCATAATGAATCTCCTTTTGGAAAAGAAGATTTAGCGATTACAGCAACGGAAGAATTAAGAAGAGAGCTTTCTCAAACGAGAGACTTCGTAGTTGATCCGGAAGCCTCTTCATTATTTGGCTCTTCTAAGGAGATCTTCGCTGGGGGAGGGCTGAAATTAGCTCAACTTTCAAGAAAGGCTAAGCTCTCAGGGGTTAACCTTGTTGTCTTTGGCCGGATTACTAACGCTCGTGTCAGACAAAAATCAGATGAGATCGGGTTTGTGAGAAAAACAAAGTCTTATGCCGAGTCAGAAGTTGAAATTCGTGTTTTTGATGTCGTTGCAAACAAAGAAATATTCTCTGATAAAATGGATGGAAATATCAACGATTCATCTTTCAGGTTTTTTATGAGCCAAAGAGATGCCACGGTTGATTATAGAAGAGGACTTCTTCGCTATTCTGTTAAAGTCGCAGTAAGAAGGTTTATCCCTAAAATTGCAAAACTAGGGGAAAAGCTAGACTGGACGGGACGTGTTGCTAGAATTATTGGTTCAAAAGTTTATGTCAATGCCGGACGAAGATCAGGCATTAACGTTGGAGATATCCTGAAAGTCATGACTGAAGGTGAAGAGATTTACGATCCTGAAACGGGGGCACTACTTGGTGTGAGTAAAGGAGAAGTAAAAGGAACTCTTGAGATCATAGATTATTTTGGTCCCGATGGAGCGGTCTCTATTCTTCATTCTGGAGGCTCTGTTACTGAGGGAGACTTCGTTCAGCTCTATTGATTCTCGTTTTTAAATAGCTTACAAAATTTAAGCCAGCGACACTTACCGTCACTGGCGATAATAAATTAAAATTAGTTTGTTTCTCTTTTAGCTTTTCTTTTTTCTCTTTTTTGCTTCATTTCAGTTCTTAAAGGTTTCATCGCATCTTTATGTTTTTTGCGACAAGCCTTAAGGTCTTCTTTTTTTGATGCACTTGAAATACAAGATTTCAATTCACCTAAAGCTTTAATACGAGCATCAATACTCTGTAGTGCTTTGGCTTTTCTTTCTTGAACTTTACTTCCATCCTCAGCAAATGAATTAAAACTAACGGCAATAAGAATTGTAACGATCCACTTCATGGTAATCTCCTTGATGAGAAGATTTTATCCTAGAAAACAAAAATCAAGGTAGCTATTTTTGATAGGCAATTGGGTCTTGCTTTCCTAACTCCTTAAAACCTCGAAGTCTTAAAGCACAGGAATCACATACACCACAGGCGAGGTCATTTTTAGCATAACAAGACCAGGTCAGTTGGAGTGGTACATCGTTTTCTTGAGCTAACTTAATTATTTCAGCTTTTTTGAGGCTAATTACAGGAGTTTTTATTGAAATCCGACCTTCTTTGGTGCCTTTTTTAATCAACTCATTATAAGCATCATAATAAGCAGGTCTACAATCTGGATAGCCAGGAGAATCTTCTTCATTTGCCCCGATATAAATATTAGTTGCGCCAAGAATTTCAGCCCATGAAACAGCGCAAGCGATTATATGGGTGTTTCTAAAAGGAACATAGCTAGATGGTATCTCATCTGAATCACCTGCATAGTCACTAACTGAAATATTTTCATCAGTAAGAGAGCTACCGCCTATTTGGCGTAAGAAACTGATGTCTATGACTTTTCTCTTCTCTGCAGGAACTTGGTAATGATCAGCTAGCTTCTCAAAACATTCACGCTCTTTTTGGGCCGTGTTTTGGCCATAGGTTATATGGAGGAAGGCTAAATCATTATGCTCTTTTGCTGCCACTCCAATGACAGCTGCAGAATCCATTCCTCCACTTACAAGTACAATCGCTGTCATAGTGAAGCGGCTCTTTCATTAATTTCAGCTTCTATTTTTTGAATATAGTCTTTAGCTGTTTGTTTCTT
>CATLVA010000318.1 GCA_950060715.1 uncultured Oligoflexia bacterium
TACTCCTTTTAGACTATTTTTTTTAAAATTTTTAAGAAATTTGTTCTAAAATTTATAAAAATAAAATCAAATTATTAGTAGCAATTGTCAAGTTAATTTTACTGATTCTTTTGGCTCCAGTGACGCAATTAAAGCAGCTGAATTCAAACTACTAATAAACGTATCTGAAGGGTTTAGCTATGGGAGAAAGGTTTCCAAGGTCACGATCTTTAAACGTCAAAGAGTAGAGAGAGATTTCCTACAAGGCTGGCAAGAAATCCCAACTGATGGAATTCAAGAAAAGACCCTTCTTTATAGAATAGGTGTTATCATCGGAAATGATAATAAACTTAAAGAACTTGATAAGCTTCGAGAAAAAGAAGCTCTCGAAAACTTCTAAGTTATAAAGTTATAGATTTAAGAGCGACCTTGTTCCAGTAATTTTTCTTAATGGCCATGCTTCCGTCAGGAGATTTTTTTCCATCAATAATTGAAAGTGCGTAATCAAGCTCCGTATAGATGTCTTTGTATTTCTTTTTTTGCATCATTTTAAGCATTGGCATCTTGGCATCTTTGAAATCAAGATCACCTATGACTTTAATTGCAGTTTTAACAATATGAGATCTTTTACGGTTACCTTTGTTTCCGACATAGTTTTCTTTGTTATAAAGCATTTTCCAAACATAAGGAGCAAGAGTTTTTAGCTTCATTTCTTTAATATTTTGAAGTGCCTGATGCCTTACGATCAAAGATTTATCCTCTAACATACGAGCATAAATTCCTTTGTATTGTTTTTGATCAAGGTGTAAAAGCACTTTTAAAGAAGCAAGTCTCATCATCCAATTTGGATGTTGAGTAAATTTAGAAATGAAATTCGATGATTTTTTTCCCATGATTCGACCAAGCATATAGGTGGCAATCCATCTATTTTGATCAGGGTAATCTGAGCTTTTCATAACTTTAATTAGCGTTGGAACTGCTTCTTGTTTTAACTTTAAAGATTCATTTTTTAAAAGAGCTAAATGCTCCTTACCTTTAGGCTGTTTTAAATAAAGAGCTTCAAGTGGAGTCGCCGGAACGATTTTTACTTTTTTAGTTTTTTTAGTAGCTTCTTTCTGGATTTTCGGAACCCAGTTCTTTTGATTGGCACTAACAGACAGGCTCACTAAAAGTGTTGCCGCTAAAACTAACTTCATTTCATCCCCTCGAATATATTCCTAGGAATTATCCTAGCATTTTTTCAAATTCACTTAGTAAGTCTTCTGGAGACTTTTCATCACTCGCAGCAGGTGCTTCTTCTTCAGGTTCAGCAGCTGCAACTGGCTCAGGAGCTGGTTCTGGCTCAGCAACTGGCTCTGGCTCTGGCGCTGGAGCAGGCTCTGCCTTAGCTTCAGGAGCGGCTTCTGGAACTGCGCCTCCACCTTCTTCAAGTGCTTTTTTAAGTTGCTCATTCTCTTGCTTGTATCTTTTAAGATCAGCTAGGTCATCAGCGATAATATTATACTGCTCTAATTCTTCTTTTAACTTATCTCTCTCTTTGGAGATCTCATTTACTTTTGCAGAAAGTTCTTCGTCACTTCCACCACCAGCACCTTCGGCCAGCATTCTTTCAAGCTCTTCAATTCTTTCTTGCTTAGCTTTGTTATCACCAGAGAGGCTTGTGTTTTTATTTTCAAGATCTGTAATAGTTAAATTCTTTTCCGCTAGCTGCGCCTGTAGTCTAGAAACTTCAGCTCTTAAAGCCTCATCGCCAGCTCCACCAGCACTTCCAGCAACTGCTTGTCCAGCTCCAGCTAATTGATCAAGTGGTAGAACAGAAGGAATTCCTGAAGGGTCAACATCTAATCCCCCACCTCTAAAAAGTGAAGACTTTAAAGCTGTAGAATTTTGAATGATTGAATCTAAATAATTTTTTACAACTGAAGCAGGAATTTGATGCTTAAGATTGTGATATTTTTTTCTATTGTAGATATAAAGAGAAATGAAAATCGTCGCTAAAATAAATAGCACTCCCATCTGTAGGAAAACGATTTCTTCAGTATATTTATCTATATAATTTATTAAAGCGTCCAAGACTCCCTCCGTGGATTCACACCATGCTTCATTATAAAATTATAGGTATTTACGCGATCATTTGCAAACGCTAAAAAACTGCCCTAGCCTTTGATTTTCCCGATGATATGGCCATGTAAAGGCTTTGCTGCTGCAATGATTGACTCATTAAATGGGGAATATTCCTTACCGGAAAAATCAGTTACTAGAACCCCTGCCTCAGCACAGATAATATAGCCGGCTGCTACATCCCAAGGCTTCAAACTCTTCTCCCAATAGGCATCAAAATTCCCGCAGGCCACATAACATAGCTCTAGAGCTGCACAACCTAACCGTCGAACCGCACGTGCCCCTATGATATTTTTCTTAAAAGCGGAAAGTTGATTCTCGAATCGGTGATCAATATCGTAAGTTGGTGCTGGAGAAAATATACACTCATCCATGGTCTTAGTATTTTCTTCAATAAATAACTTATATTTTCTGAGTGGATTAATACGGTAATCGATGAGATTCGCCCCTAACCCTCGCCCAGCAAAAAAACATTCTCCCGAGTGGGGATTATAAACTAAACCTAAAAGAGTCTCCCCTTTGTGAAGAAGTCCAATCGATATCGCAAAAATGGGAATTCCATTAACGAAATTATTAGTTCCATCAAGCGGATCAATAACCCATAAGTATTCAGTCTTTGAAAGTGTTTCGATATTTTTCTTATAATGTTCGTAATCACTCTCTTCAGATAAAATAGTATGATCTGGAAACCTGTCTTTCAGTCGCCCAATGATATAACGTTCAGACTCTTGATCCGCTGAAGAAGCAATTCCTTCAGGGCCTTTATCTATAACTTCAAGATGCTGTCTTTTCTTTTGAAACTTTAAAAGGATTTCTCCCGCTTCAAACGCCACATCTTGTAAAAATTCTAAATAATCTGAAATCTCATTTTTAGAAATCATCAACATCTACCTGTTTAAGAAGTTCTTCTAACTTCTCTGGATCTTCAGCATATATACTAAA
>CATLVA010000319.1 GCA_950060715.1 uncultured Oligoflexia bacterium
ATATCAGCAACTTGCGTTGGCACGGTTTTAGCATATGTTAATGGTAACGATAAACAAGGAGATGTTTATGAAGAATTTATTGTTACTATTGATTATTTTTACTGCTAGCGCTCAAGTTATGGCCCATGAAGTGGCAAGTGTAGATGGTTCAACTACTGACACGGTAGAGTTTTGGATTCTAGAAGAAGTTAAGTAATTTAACCATTTCAAGGATGATCGGGAAGGACAAGGATGTCGCTAATTCCCTTTATGAACATGCTTCATCTGGATGAGAAGCAAAATACCAGGGATGGCCATTACCGAGCATATAATGAAAAAGTTGAAGTAACTGGTATGCTCGATAATTTTACCTGAAAAACCGGAAAAGAAGGTCCGGCCAAAGGATGCCAAGGAGGCGAAGAGAGCATATTGAGTGGCGGTGAATCTTTTGTTAGTTAAACCCGCCATAAATGCCACCATAGCAGTTGTACCCATTCCAGAGCTAAAATCTTCAAATGCAACCACCATCGCGAGGCTCATCTTAGTTGCAGAGAGGCTTAATGTTGAAATAAACGCAGTTGAGATGGCCTGAAGAATACCAAATACCCACATTGACCTATAAATTCCAATTTTAAAAATTACTACTCCACCCACAAATAGACCGGCCATGGAGGAAATAAAACCAATTCCTTTAGTGATTTCTGCAATGATCTTATTACTAAATCCCATATCTACGTAATAAGGACCTAGCATAGAGCCGGCCAGTGAATCACCCATTTTAAACATAAGAATAAATAGAAGGGTCCAATAAGCGTAGTCTCTTGAAAGGAAGTCTTTAAAAGGAACGACAACGGAATCAATTAAACTCGATGGCGCAGCTTCATGAACTTCTGGCTCATCAGCAATAAAAGTTCCGATGATACCAATAGACATAAATGCCGCCATCATTATAAACATTTGATTAAAAGAAAAATTCCAAGTGTCTGGATCAACCACCCATAAACCAAATCCAGAAGCTGCAAGCATTCCGATCCTATAACCGTATACACCGATACTTGAGCCTATACCGAGCTCTTCATCAGGTAAGATCTCTCTTCTATATGCATCAATAGCAATGTCTTGAGTCGCGGAAAAAAAGCATAAAAGAAATCCAGCGGCGACAATATACTGAATACTGCTCAAAGGATTACCAAGAGCAAGAAGTACTAAACTAAGGATGATTCCAATTTGAAGAATTAATATCCATGACTTTCTTCTTCCAAAACCCGATGGAGTGTATCGATCTAATAAAAACGCCCAGATAAAATTAAAGGAATAAGGAATTGTAAGCCAGGACATATAACCAATAGTCGTCAGGTCAATTCCTTCACGTCTTAGCCAAATTTTTATTGAAGAGTAGAGAAGCATAATAGGAAGACCACTGCTAAATCCAAACAGCAATACCACTAGCATTCTTCTACTCTTTAGAGCATTTATTAAATCAACAACTCTCAAGGCACTCAATTATAAAAGACCTTTTAGAGCATCAGCTGATTGAGAATCTACTTCTGCGTGTAAAGAGTTACCGTGGGCATCCATCGTGATTACAACAGGAAATTCTTCAACCGATAGCTCCCAAATAGCCTCTGGTGAACCAAGATCACGCCAATATACATTGTCTACGCTTTTAATCTTTTCTGCTAATACTTGAGCTGCACCACCGATTGCATGCATATAAACACAACCGTATTCTTTACAGGCTGCAAGTGTTTTTGGACCCATTCCGCCTTTACCGATGACACCAATTATTCCGTAGTCACGCATGACTTCCCATTGATATGGCTCTTCTCGAATCGAAGTCGTGGGACCTGCAGCCTTTACCTCGTAGGAGCCGTCTTTATTTTCTAAAACAACTGGTCCACAGTGATAAATAATTTGGTTTTCTAAATCCACAGGAGGTTTTTCACCCTTGTGAATTCTATGGTGAACAGCATCTCTTCCCGTAAAAAGCTTGCCGGTAATGAGAACCATATCACCAACTTTAAGGTCTCTAATATCATCTTTTGAAAAAGGGTAGTTAAGTTTTTTCATATCTATTTCCTAGTATAACCAGTTCGCAATATTATTATTCTTATCAAGTTTCACACCCTGACGTCTAAAGGCCCAACACATATAAGAGATCGATACATAATATGAAGCTGGCAGCCTATTAAGATGACCAATTTTACAGGCGAGGAGAGTCGTTTTTCCACCAAAGCCCATAGGCCCTATACCTAGTTTATTAGAAGTTTCGACAATATCTTTTTCTAGATCTGCTAATTCTTTAATTGAATTAGTGTCATCAAGCTTTCTAAAAAGCTGCTCTTTAGACTCAATGTAGCCGGCTCCTCTATCACCACCGATGCAAACTCCAAGTACTCCGGGTCCACACCCTTTTCCCTGTGCTTTTTGAACGGCATCAAGAATGGTCTTTCTTACACCTTGAAGATCCCTACCAGCACCAATCTCTTGATTAGGAAGAGAGTATTGTGCTCCAACATTCTCACAACCTCCACCTTTAAGCATGAGTCTCACTTCAATAGTATTTTTACTATGCTCGTGAAAGTGAATAGCAGGGTGTCCAGGACCAAGATTTAATGTGTCATTCGTCCCCTTTAATGAATCTACTGAATTTTGTCTTAAGTATCCAAGCTTTGTCGCTTCAACAACGGCTTTTTCTACTGTTTTAATAAACTCTTTTTGATGAAATCCCTTTGGATGAGCAACGTTAAAGATAATCGTTCCTGTATCTTGACACAGAGGTTGAGACTTCATTTTAGCAAGATTGATATTTGCTTTAATAATATTCATTGCATATTCAGCGCTTGTATTTTTCTCTTCTCTTTCAAGTGCTTCTAAAACAACTTTTTGAATGTCATCAGGAATAACTGTCGAAGTCACTCTTATAAGTTCTAAAATAGAAGCTTGGAGTGTTTTTGAATTATTAGCTGGTTTTGCCTTTGAAGCTTTTTTAGCAATTTTCTTTGCAACTTTTTTCTTTGTCGCTTTCTTTGCAACTTTTTTCTTAGTTGCTTTTTTT
>CATLVA010000320.1 GCA_950060715.1 uncultured Oligoflexia bacterium
GGGTGGTGTGGATTATAGCTTCGAATGTATTGGCAATGTTGATGTGATGCGTCAGGCTCTTGAGTGTTGCCACAAAGGCTGGGGTGAATCTTATATAATCGGTGTAGCTGGAGCAGGTCAAGAAATCTCAACTCGCCCCTTTCAATTGGTCACTGGCCGTTCTTGGAAGGGAACTGCTTTTGGTGGAGCTAGAGGCAGAACTGATGTGCCAAAGATTGTGGATTGGTATATGGATCAGAAAATAAATATTGATGATTTGATCACTCATACTATGCAACTAGAAGATATTAATAAAGCTTTTGATCTAATGCATTCAGGGGAAAGTATTCGTTCAGTAGTGATTTACTGATTCAGATAATAAAAAATCAGATGTTAGAAGATCGTAGAGAGAAAAATAAACTTTAAACCCTAACCATGAAAAAACGTAAAGCATTAGCATCTGACGAAGATTTAATTAAAAAGATAGGAGATGTTGAGAAAATACTTTCTGCTTACGATATATCTAAAAATGCTTTTGCTACCCTTTTCCCCACTCCTTTTTCCTTAGATTCCCCTCGTGACTTTCCCCCAAATAGTTTAATTGTTGAACTGACTTCAACTGAACATGATGAAAGCGATGATATTGAGGAGGCTAAACAAATAACAGAAGAGAAGAAAAAAGAGGAAGAAAAGCAAGAAAAAGAAGGGAAGAAAAAAGAAAATCCTATAAAAAGAGGTCTAGACAAATTAAAAGAATTAATTTGAGTTTCGTAAGCAGTGTAATGAAAAAGACCTTCCTCATTCTATCGAGTGCCCTCCTATTGATGTTGTTTGCTGGTGGTGTTTGGGCAGAGGAAATCGAAGGCTCAATTAGAATAGCTGAAAGTATGCAGATGGCTGTTACACCGGTATTTTTACTAGCTGGTGTTGGTCTTATCTTGAGTGTTTTGGGAGTAAGATTAGGGAGAATAAAGGATAGGATGCGAGTTTTACAACAAGCGCTTGTGAATATTGAAGGGGAAGGTAAGGAAGTCCTTGAAGATGAGAGGAATAAGCTTACTAATAGAAGTAAATTAATTTATACATCTATATGTTCGTGTGCTGCAAGTGCACTCTTTGTATGCTTTGTAATTGTTTCTTTATTTGTAGGGAACTTATATGAAAAGGACTTTTCTTTGTTGATTGCCATCTTATTTATAACTTGCATGGTACTACTTATTATTTCCTTAATATTTTTTGTTTTTGAGGTTTTTATTTCTACGAGATCTATTCATAGAAGGTTAGTAGATAGTGAATCTGTGCTAGCCTCTAAAACTAAACCCTAACAAAGAATAAAATTAATATATCAACAGTTTCATGAAAAGAGCTGGGTGATCACTCAAAGGTTCTTTCTCATTTTGAAAGGCTATATCTTCTCCAGCCTCTAGAACTTCAAGGGTTGTTGCCCTGCCATTCCGATAAAGAACATAGTCTAAAATTGGCCAGCCTCCTTCAGCTTGAACTCCTTTAATAGAGTCAGTAAGCCCAAGATCTTTCTTGAAAGCCTCTAGTAAAGCTCGGTCCTCTGGATCATTCCACCTAAGGTTTAAATCCCCAACAATAATGAGAGCTTCCTCGGATGCTTCTTGTTTCATTTTGGCAGCTATTTGTTGAAGTTGGGTTGCTCTGGCTTGACGGTCTGAAGAATTACGACCAGCGTCCAAATGAGTGTTTACAACATAGAAGTGCTTACCCAAAGGGGTTTCGATACGAGCTAACTGAAAGCCCTTACTCGCAAAGCAGTCATTCAAACCTCCCAACCAGCCCGAACAGGTATTGAAAGCTTCTGACTGTATTTCGATCTGCCATTCCTTTTCAAGGTTCGAAATCATGGTTAGACCTGATCCTGAACAAAATGGACAAAAGGACTTATTATTAGTGTTACCACGCAAGGCAACACTTCCTTCGCTTAAGTTCTTGAGAAGTAACTCATGATGAGCAAAGTCTTCTTGGAGAAGTGAAAGTTGATAGCTTTTTGTTTTTTCTCCGATTAAAGGGAATCGCTCTTCTGGATCATCACCAGCAAAAACAGCCGGTAATCCGTGAGTGTTGTATACAAGTATTTTTATTTCTTCTGAACTTAAATTTGTTGAAATAAAACTAAGATAAAAAAAGATAGCTAAGCACAGACCTAAACTCAAAGAACTTATTTTAGAAATCATTTTCTAGATTTTTTCCAATAAAGCCAAAGAATTAATCATATCCACTTCTTTAAACAAACCATTCTCTTTAGCTTTTGTATAAATATCAAATGGCGGCCTGCCACCGTCCTCTGGATTGGGGAACACATCATGAATCGCCAATAAACCTCCTTTGATTATATGAGGATGCCAAACGTCGTAGTCATCATTGGCAGCTGTCTCAGAGTGCCCGCCGTCAATAAATACCATTGCAAGGGGTTTTGACCACACTTCACTGGCTTCCACTGAACTAGAAACAATTGGAATGACAATATCGTTTAAACCAGCCTTATCTATTGTGTCCAAAAAAAAAGGGAGGGTATTAATGCCTTTGCTACAAAAACGTCTAAGAGACATATCCCAAAAGCGTTCATCCTTTCCTCCACCTCCACCGGAGAGGTAGACTCTGTTTTGTTCATTTAAGGCCATCAAAGACTCAACGGCATTTAGAATGTCACCAGCACCTTCGCCTTGCCTTTTCATTTCATATTCAAGCATATTGAATTTTAGTCCGCTTGATTTATTGAAAATGACGACATCTTCTTTTCTATGAGGTGCAGCTTCTTCGATATAGCTCAGCCATCTTTTCTTCTCGTCTTTTTTCACACATAAAATACACATGCCATAGCCACTCTTGAGCATGGCATGTCCTATGTGGCGACCAGCGCCACTGGACTTACCACTTCCGGTGGATCCAGTCACTAGAGTGCCTTCTAAGCTATCTGCCCATGTGATGGCAGTATTTGTGCCTGGAACTTTATAGAGAATTTGATCTAGAGGGTCGTTCTTCTCTTCTTTTTTTGAAAACAACTTCATGGCTCTCTTTCTTTAGTTTTTT
>CATLVA010000321.1 GCA_950060715.1 uncultured Oligoflexia bacterium
TGTTTTTGATCCATCTCTAAATGAATTAATTGAATCAGCAAAATCTGTTCTTAAAGAGAACGATCGTGGAAAAATGACAATTCCCTCAAGTAAACTCTACCCTCATATGTGGGCATGGGACTCCGTTTTCGCAGCAATGGGCTGGGCGCATATCGACATGAACAGAGCTGAAGCTGAATTAGCTTATCAGCTTGATAGTGCCTGGGACAACGGGATGATTCCGCATATTGTCTTCGATAAAAATCACCTGAAAGATTATTTTCCTGGGCCTGATATTTGGGGGCACGGCTCAAGTACTACCATCACTCAGCCTCCAGTTTGGGCGATAGGACTAGATTATCTTCTTGATAAAGGTCTTCAGTCTGATCGAATGATGGAGTACCTCACACAACTTGAAAAAACGCACCTCTTTTTTTACAAGCATCGCGATCCAGAGCACCTCAACCTTGTGGCCATCTCTCATCCGTGGGAGAGCGGTATGGATAACTCTCCAGCGTGGGACCTGCCATTAAAGGCAGTTTCTTCTGAGTCTAGGTTTGAACTTAACCGAGTCGATGTAAAGAAAGTGGAAAACCCTGATGAAAGACCCAGTGATCTTGAATACAAAAAGTACTTAAGGCTTGTACAGGATCTTCGAAGCAATGAATTCAGTCCAACTGAATTTCTGACTTATGATCCATTTATGTCGACCGTCCTTTATTTAAGTGAGCTGGCATTAGATAAGATGGCCAAAAAGTTTGGGTTCGAAACCAAAGCTCTTCAAAGGGCTAATGCAATAAAATCATCGTTGATGAATTTTTTCGATCCCCAAACAGGAAGATTCCTATACCGCGACTCCCTTAAAAAAGAGAATTATACTTCACCAACTCTAGCCTCTCTCTTTCCAGTCCTAATTGAAGAGTTAGATCCTCAAATTAGAGACAGAGCACTTCAAACTTTGAAAGAAGAACATCTAACAGAATTTGGTCTCACGACCTATAGTAAAGCAGACAAAAAATTTGACGATGTCTGCTACTGGCGTGGCCCTGTCTGGATTAATACCAATTTCTTTTTTTGGAATCTGTTTCCTGAAGAGCTTTACGCTTCAGTCAAAAACTTAATCACTCAGCAAGGCTTTAGGGAATACTATAGTCCCACTGATGGTTCGGGATTAGGAGCAACAAATTTTTCATGGACTGCAGCTCTATTTTTAGTCATGAATAAGGAGAGACTATGAGCTTACACATTATTGATTGGATTATCATCGCAGTCTACCTCATGGGCATGATAGGACTTTCAGTATATCTCTCCCGCGGACAATCAAATGAAGAAGATTATTATTTAGGTGGAAACGATACGGGATTTTTTCCGATTGCTATTTCTACGATGGCCACTCAATGCTCTACCAATAGCATTCTGGGAGCTCCAGCCTTTGTGGCGTTCACTTTAGGGGGTGGTCTTGTCTGGCTGCAGTACGAGATAGCTCTTCCGCTGGCCATGATTGTCGTTATGGCGTTTATGCTCCCTTTCTTTCGCTCTCTTAAAATAATCTCTGTCTACAACTATCTTGAATTAAGATTTGGTCCTGAAACCAGAATGGTTCTCAGTGTTCTATTTCAATTTTTGAGAGCATTTGCAACTGGAGTTACAGTTTACGGTATCTCTCTAGTTATATCCTATTGTACTGGCGTGAGTTTTTTTTGGTCAGTCGTGGGACTTGGAATTATCACTATTATCTATGATTCAATAGGTGGGATGAAAGCAGTAATCTATTCTGACGTGATCCAGATGGGAGTTTTATTTGTTTCAATTCTCCTTATTATTTATATGGCCATCAGTCTTTTAGGTGGGCCGGCTGACATAATGAATTTTGTAAGCGCTGATAGAGTTAATGCCATTGACTTTAGTCATACAGGCTTAGGAGACGGACAGAATTTTTCCTTTTGGCCTATGCTATTTGGAGGGTTCTTCCTATATGCCTCATATTATGGATGTGATCAAACTCAAGTTCAAAGAGAGCTTTCAACTAAATCAATTGATGACACTAATAAAAGTTTATTTGTGAATGGAATACTAAGATTTCCACTAGTACTTACCTATTGTTTTCTAGGAATCTGTATTGCAGCATACGTTGCAAAGTTTCCAGAATTTATCGACCTACTTCCCAAAACGGATAAAGGAACTCCCAATTATAATATGTCAGTTCCTATTTTTGTTTTAAAAGAATTTCCTGTGGGAATCATTGGCATTTTTATGGTAGGCCTATTCTCTGCAGCCATGTCATCATTAGATTCTACGATCAATTCACTTTCTGCGACTACAATAGAAGACATCATCAAAAAATTCACAACAATTGATAAGAAAAAAGAGTTACTCTACTCAAAACTCCTCACCGTTTTTTGGGGAATTCTCTGTGTGTTTTTTGCTTTCTATGTCGAAAATATTGCGGAATCAATAATTGAGGCCATCAATAAAATAGGTTCTCTTATCAATGGTCCAATCCTTGGTGTATTCTTATTGGGTCTATTAACAAAAAGATGTAATCAACTTGGGGCACTCTTAGGCTTTGGTTGTGGATTTATCCTTAATGCAATTTTGTGGGTAAAAGCTCCCGAGATTTCTTGGTTGTGGTGGAATGCAATTGGTTTTGTGGTAACTTTTGGAGTCGGCTTTCTAGTGTCCTTTAAAAATACTGACTACCCAAGTGAACATTTAGTTTGGTCAAAAGGAGCTCTTGCTAAGCTTGGTTCAAAAGTAGACTGGAAGAAATACTACCTCATACTTGCAGCCTACTCAGTGTTAATAACTTTGATTCTTCTTTGGATATCTTAGGTTTCAATATTAAATTTTTTAAACTTTCTTAGGGCCAAATCTTTGGCCTTTTTTCTTACCTCTTCTAGTTTTTCTTCTTTCTTTGTTCCGATTACTTGAACAGGCTCTTCGACATATTTGTTTTTCCAAACATTCATCACTCTAATTTTTGAATATGGAGTCTTTCGCCCTTCTTTATATCCGAACTCCTCGAATGCTACATATTGCCCTC
>CATLVA010000322.1 GCA_950060715.1 uncultured Oligoflexia bacterium
AATCCTGATGATTATATTTGGGAGGATAATTATCTTCTTGCTTCCTATCCATTTCATACAAACTATATGTATGTGACAGGTTGTAATAGTGTTAACGGAAAAGATTGTTATCCCATAGCAAAAAGTAGCTTAGATAGCACCATAGAACGCGCACTTCTTATGGATACTGATCCTTATTTAATTATGGCCTTAACTTTGATGGAGGAAGGAACAAGTATGGGTTCCCTATATCTAGACCCCATCGGTTTGGTAGATGCAATCGGCTGTAAGGGAAAACAAGTGGCAAATCATGAGGCTAATGCTTTTGAATCTTATGGTACGAAATACATAATAAATGCTGAAATTGTTAGCAATAAGAAGCTTCAAAATAATATTCAAAAATATTTAACTCATGAATCTATTTCCTTCGAGCCAGGAACTGATAAATTTTGTATGCCACTAGATGGTGGTGGAGAACCTAAAGTGGTAGCAAGTCCCTATGAAAATAGCTGCTGTTTAGAGCTTGGAGTAAAGTTTGACCAAGAAAACGAGTCGGCAAGTAGTTCCATCAAAGATGCTCTTCGATATGAGTTTATTAGAAAAAGGTTGAGTTCAAATTTTAGGGGACGAAGCGAACCCGAATTTAAGATTCAGCGCTTTAATGGTTATACCGAATTAATGGGTGCTGCTGAAGGAGTTCAGGCTTGGAGAATGGGTTTGAATTTTTATGAGGATCCCCAATATGGCTATCAATCTATGGACTTTATTCTAAATTCCCTCATGTTTAACCCATATATTAGGGCCAAGGTTGATGCCGCGACTGATAGCAATTGGAAGAGTATCATATGCCTTGGGCGAGAAGATGGGACTTATTTTTATGATTCAAATCATTATTTCGAAAAAGTTCGTGACTCTAAAAGGCTTACATCGATTTATGAAAAATTTAAAAAAGGTCTCTCTTATAATGACCTTACCCAAAGAGAGCAGAACGGATTTTACCAAGAATTATTTGAGACATCGAAGAGAAACCCATACATGCCTAATCTACTGCCCGAGAGAATTATAGACGCACTGAGTTCTAAAATTTTTGAGAATGAAGATTTAGATGATATGGATGATACTTTTATTAAAAGAAAACTTAGTGCAGATGAAATATGGGTTAAAAAGAATCTAGAAGCCTCTGGAATAGATCGAAAAATTTTTGATCGTGCCATTGCTATAAGTGATCAACTTGATACCTTTAGTGAAGAGTTAGGTGAAATTTATGATCAATTAAATTCTCTTAGAAATGATTTTAATGAGACTTGTGACGAGAAACTTATTGCCTATAACGAGACTGTTGGTGATGAAGAAAAGCAAAATGCTTTGGTAGATTACAAAGCTTGTCGGGAAATAGATGACCTTTACATGTGCATTATTAATTTTGACCTTGAAGAAAAAGGATCATGTGAGGAGAGATACAAAGTACAAGAAGTGCCTGAGAGTTTAAAGCTAGCAAAGGAGCTCTCAGAAAAAGGTCGACAAGTATCTAATGCAATTGAGAATTTAACTAAAAGTGAGGAGTACCTAAATATAGAAAAATATTTTCGAGAAAATTCTGATCAAACAGTGGCGATCTTTCATGCGCTTAAGGAATTATTACCCTTTGAGGAGCAAATTAAAAGATATGCTGAGCTAACTGAAGTTACACCAGAACTAAAAAATGATTTAAAGCGTTTGTATGATCATTATCAAACCCTTGAGAATTTGGGTGAAATGAATAAGCCTTATCAATATTACTTCGAAAATATCTACGAATCCCGAGACACTCTTGGTGAAACATCTGACTACTCTTGGCGCGAACTCAACGAGCAAGAACAGAAGAAAATTCTAGATAAAATCATGAAATAAAATTCACGGGAAGATTAGGCAAAAAAAAAAGCTCTGCGGGTTAAACAGAGCTTTAAAAAATGGCTGGAATGGTCGGACTCGAACCGACGACCAATAGATTAACAGTCTACTGCGCTAACCAACTGCGCCACATTCCAATAACCAAAGTAAAAAAAGTTATAAATCCAAAAAAACTTACTGTAAATAGTTTTTCTAAAAAATTCTGCCTAATAGCCTGAAATCAGAACATTATACTTAAATTACTTAAGTATTTTGCTCGGATATCCGATAAGTTTGGTGGAGAATTTATGTTAGGACCTATTGGATCAGAAGTAATGTCGATATTTAGGCTTTTAAGCCCGCATGCCATCGATGAGTATATCGTCGAGGATACAGTTGCGAGGGTTGAGGGCGCTAAAACCGCTACTGGTGAGGAGCTACCTCACGACTCTTCCAAGCAGTTCTATTCTAAGGGTGAGAGGCAGCGAGCCCCGTCAGAGCCACAAGAAGCTTTTGACGTGGATAAGCCAGCTAAGATCGTACCACTCAATGAGTACCGAGAAGCCAAAAAAGAAGAATTAAAACAAGAATACAGCCAACAGTCCTCACTGCATCAAGAACAAGAAAAACCTAGGCAGGGGTCAAAGTCTGCTCTGGGAGATATTGGAATCCTCTCGGCTGCCCAAATTCGCGCTCAAGAAGAAGAACGTCTTAGAAAAGAGAGGGCTAATGAAGATTCGATGACGGTGTTTCTTTTAAAAGAGCGTGAGAAAATGAGGCGCTCAAAACAAAGAATAACTTCGCAAGTTGCATTAAAAACATATCAATCAAATGCCGCAGTTGATTTAAATATCCAAGAAGATGAATTTGATGAGGATGATGAAGATAAAAATAAAGGCAACGATATGCGCGGTATTCTAGTTAATAAAAAGCAATATTAAAATGGAATCGCAAATAGTTCTGTTCCAGTCTGTAGTTCAAAACGCTCAACAACATCTTTAGGCAGCTGGATTTTACCATCAATCAATTCAAGCTCCGTCATAACAGAGAAAAATGGAAAATCCTTGTAGGTAAAGCTCACGAGATATTTCTTTTTAGCGTTTTCTAGGAACTTTTCAGATAGCTTCGCTTTTATATGTGACTTCACCGGCTTGATATCAGAAAGCTTACAC
>CATLVA010000323.1 GCA_950060715.1 uncultured Oligoflexia bacterium
TCAAAAAATGTGACTGCGGGACTGAAGTAGAAGGTGAATTCTTCGAGGCGAAACAGCACTATAGCGCCACCGGTTGGTTTTTTATAACCTGCATGGGGACAACATTTAACCCAAAATCTATAGATTTCATATGTACACGCTGCAACAAAGTTTTCGATACCATAACTGATAAAGAGCTTATTAAGTACTTTGAACTGAACAAGAAGCGTTAGCTCCCCTTCAAATCTCAAAAAATCTCAAAAAATCTCAAAAAATCTCAAAAAAAATGTGGATTGATTTAAAAAGTGGCGCACCCTGAGAGATTCGAACTCCCGATCTTCTGATCCGTAGTCAGACGCCTTATCCAGCTGGGCCAAGGGTGCGTGAGATTATTTTTAGTAGAAACTTACCGAAATTTCAAGGTTTATCTACAAAATCGCCTGAATATCCTTCTCTATAGATTCAGGAGTATCAGTTGGAGCATATCTTTTTACAGGTTTGCCTTCTTTATCCACCAAAAACTTAGTGAAATTCCACTTCACAGCTTTCGAGCCCAAAATCCCAGGAAGTGAATCTTTCAAGTACTGAAATAAAGGGTGAGCATCATCACCATTAACATCTACCTTAGAAAACAATGGAAAAGAGATATTAAACTTCAAGTCACAAAACTCTTTAATCTCAGAGTCTGAACCTGGCTCTTGTTTTCCGAACTGGTTACATGGAAAAGCTAATACTACAAGCCCACTGTCTTTATATTTTTTATAAAGATTTTCAAGACCTTCATACTGAGGAGTAAAACCACAAGCACTTGCAGTATTTACAATTAAAAGAGTTTTTCCCTTGAACTCAGAAAGAGTTAGTTCATTGGTGTCGGTTAACTTTGCTCTAAAGTCATAGATATTCATGCTTTGTCCTTTTAGGATATTTTATTGAAATGATTTAATTTGTATAGAAATTCATTGGCTGTCTAACATCAACATAGCCTCCACCTTTTGGGCGTGGAAACTTAATACCGCTTACGACTCGCTTAATGCACTCAAGCCCATCCTTCGTAAAGCCCTTGCCTTTGCTCTTAACAAATGACTTCACACCTTTACCTGAAGCGTCAATTTGAAAGCCCAAATCAAAAACTCCTGCAGTTGATGGATTTCTAATTAATTCTTGTTGATAGCAGTATCTAAACTGAGAGATATGCTCTCTCATAATTTTTCTTACTAAATTTGGATCAATTGAACCGAGAACTTTTGTCTTAGCTTCCATATAGGCCGTGTTTGATTCAGTCTTTCCAGATAAGCCTTTAGTACCCATCATAGAATTACTTCCAGCTGCCTTACTCGCAGTAAATCTTGATACTTTAGTTTCGGAAACACCTATTTTGGACTCAGAAATTCCACTACTCACATCAGTTGCTGAATCCATCGCAGCTGAAACATCAACCTTGCCACCCGCTTTCGATGTTTTCAGTTTCGCTGAATCCTTAACAGATAAGTTCGATGCCATTTGGCTCGCGAAATTAAACTTATATGTCTTTTTTGGTGGTGCTGGAGCTTCTTTAGCCACAGCAATTTTTTTAGGTTCACGAATAGATTCTTTTTTTACTTCCGGCCTAGGCTTTACAACCTTAGTTTTCTTTGGAGGTGCCGCTTCTTGTGCAACTTCAACTTTTTTCTCTACTGGCTTAACCTCTGGAGTTGGTTTTTCTACAACTTTTACTTCTTCGTTTTTAGGCTGATCAGCTACTTCTTCAACTGGCTTTTCAAGCTTCATTTCAGGTTCAACTGGATTACTTTGAGGCACAGTTACTTCATCTTCCGGTTTCTGAATCTTCTTTTCTATCTTATAAATCACAACCTGTTTTTTTGGCTCTTCTTTATGTTTGTCTGCAATTAAAACGTTAACCAATACAAAAGCAGCAAGTACCCAGGCATAGGCGACGTTCTTTAACAGGTCCTCATCAAAATCGAAGTAGTTATTGATTTTGACTTTAGGAACTGGTTTGGCGAGCTGGATAACAAGTTGGTTGGTTTCTTTCGTTAGGATGATTTTTTCACCCGGTACGATTTGAGTCGTGCGATCTTCTACTTCAAAAACTTGATCATGGGTAGCCTTAGACATTTTAAAACCACTAAGTCTGACGACAGAAACATGATTACCTTTAATAAAAGCTAGTTCCTCTTTTTGAAAACCGGTACCAAAGGATTGAAAATAATTTTTATTACCAAAGTCTTCTGAAACAAAAAGACGCTTAAATTTATTATGAAAAAACTTTTCACCAATGACGGTGCCGTTATTCATTTGAATAACATGAATCGAGTACCCCTTCTTTTCTGCGTAAAGATCAGTAAAAGGAAGCTTTGTTTCAGTTTCATCTTCTGGATCTATATAACTAGAAAAGTCTTTCTCGTTCAAAGAGTAAGCCTCCTCCGTCATAGGAACAAAATCAGCTTCATCGAAAACGGTATCAAAACTTATAATATCGTTAATATCAAGATGCAGTGGTATCTCTTGCTTAACCACGGCTTTAACTTTCTCAGTGGATTCTTGAATGAGAGACTCACTTGAAGCCTCTACTTGCTTAAGAGTATCTTCTGGTAACTCCCTAGGTAACTCTAACTCACCCACTCTAGTTTGATCAAACTCTTCTTCTACCTCTAGATCAATACTAGGAAGACTAATGTCAGGAACAGATACTTCTTCAGAACTGAAAATAACATCCATTGTTCCAATTTTAAAAAATACGGAATCTTTAAGCTTTGCTGCTTTGTATTTCTTTCCATTAATTTTGATTGGATAGTTGGTATCGAAAACTTTTATTTTTAAAAAATTGTCTTCTTTAGTAAAAATAACTTTAACTGGTGGTTTGGAATCGAGAACTTTGATATGTGAATTATCACTTGCACCAATAACAATAGGCTCATTTTCAACTTCAAAAACAAGTTGTTTATTTTGATAAGTAATAAAAAGTTCAAATTTTAGACTTTTCATTTAGAGTATCAATCGCCTTTTTAACTAAAAAATCTTTCACCGAATCATAAAA
>CATLVA010000324.1 GCA_950060715.1 uncultured Oligoflexia bacterium
TAGAGAGGGACTTTTTGACCTCCTTCACGAACTGGTAGAGGGAGGGAGGTCAAAAATCATCTCGATAATGGCCCGAAATCATTTATGAAAATGGCAGGGGCGAATTTTGTTTAATTTCATTTGACACTAATTTAACCTTTCTCATCACCAAAAAGACTCCCAAAGCTTAATGTCCGCCCTAGATAGAAGCACTCTGACTTTTCATAATTAAATTTGGTTGCCGTCATTTGCTTATCTAGTATTAGGACTATGGCCTCTTGAATATCTTGCTTCATCTCCTCCAAAAAGCGTCGGTAAGTCTTAAATAATGTCTCCTTATTCGTGATAAAGACTCCATAAGTGAAAACACTTCCAGTTGCATATCGACGGTACTTTTCTTTGACTCTGTTTTGTGACTTCTGAGTAAGCTCGACCTCTAATGCAAGTCTGAATACATCCTTTCCCTTTCGCACGCTGGTCTCAGCATCTGGTAAGAGCTGATCTCCTGATATTTGATGAAACATTCTTCCATTCATAAATGAGTCGTTCTTTAACAATTCTTTCAGAACTCGACTAACAATTAGATCATGGGTTAAGTTCTCATCACAAATCTCATAGGTGTAATCATGGCCAGTAAACTTAAGGCCTTTATCAGTTAGATAAATATGTTTATTCTTCCTTCCAAGGAGAACCCCTTTAATAAGTCCTTGTGTTTCAAGCTTTCGAACTTTTTTTAATAGGTTATGATATCCAACATCGTAATTGCACATTTCACTTAGACTCTTCATGTCCACGACTTTCCATTGACCAACAATATTGATGATGTCCTCATAAACACCTTGGGGAACAAAACTAGCTTTCATTATCTACCCTCAACTAATAAAGGCCTGCGTTTTTGTACTGAGTAAGGTTTGTTCTTTTTGGTTTCCTTCGCATTCTCTTTTTCGATAACTACCTCCTTATTAATAAATTTGACGTTATCCCAAACAATCTTAGGGTCGATATATTTCACGTTAAGAAGATCAACTTTTGTTGGGTAGTGCCTCAAAAATACACATTGCCCAACATTTAAATTCTTTAAGATATTGGAATGAACAATCAGCTCCTCAACTGTTCTTTGTGATCCTTGGGCCTGCTCTTCCCCGTCTTGAACACGCATTGTCTGCTTCTTTGACTCCATCGTTCCGATAGACTCCGCAAATAACCCTGCACCGTCTTTTATTCTCTGCTTAAAAAGAAACCAATTAGAAGTATTTTCTAAAACTTGGGTACAAAGTTCTGGGTCGTATTTTGCGATATCACTTGGAGACTGAAAGGCAAAAGTAAGCTCCATCTTTGCCCCTCTCACCTTATTTGACCTGCCCGTAGTTTTACTACCAATCTCATGACTACATAGCAAGCCTCTCCCAGTCTGGGACGACTGTCTCTGGAACAGGGGCCCGACCTCCTAGACTCTGATGTGGTCTGATTGTGTTGTATTGTATTCGCCATTTTTCAATAATTACTTTAGCCTCCTTCAAAGTATAAAAGAGTTCTCCATCTAAAAGTTCATACCTCATCTTTCCGTTAAACGATTCACAGTAACCGTTTTCCCAAGGAGATCCTGGTTCAATAAAAAGAGGAGCTATATCCAAAGTTTTAAACCACTCTAAAAGTTTCTTTGCGATGAACTCTGGTCCATTGTCTGAACGAATATGAGTAGGAACTCCTCTATCAAGAAACAGATCAGCAAGAACAAAGATTATCTCTCTCGATCGAATCCTTCTTGCCGGATATGAGACAAGGCATTCCTTCGTGAACTCATCAACAATATTAAGAATCTTGATCGGTTTTCCATCTCTTGTACGCTCACTCACGAAGTCATACGCCCATACATGGTTTGGGTACTCCGGCCGCTTTCTGATACAGCTTCCGTCATTAAACCAAAGCCTTGCTCGTTTTGGTTGCTTTTGAGGTACCTGAAGTCCTTCTTCGCGCCATATTCGATAAACTCGATCTTTACCTACGCTCCATCCATCTCGGTTAAGAAGCCCTGTTATTTTACGATAACCATATCTGCCATAGAGTTTTGCAAAGTAAATTACTCGCTCTCGAAGTCTTTCTTGATACTCGCTTTCAATTGCTTTGTATCGGCTTGTGCTTCGATGAATACCGACAACTTTGCAGGCCCTTCTTTCAGAAGTTTTAAACTTCTCCTGAACATGAGATACAGCTTTCCGCTTAACTTCAGGGCTTAGTAGTTTCCCTCGATAACTTCTTTCATCATGGATTTATCGAGTTCAGCATCAGCTAAAAGTCTCTTTAATCGAGCGTTTTCTTTTTCAAGTTCTTTGAGCCGCTTGGCCTGATCGGGTTGCATCCCACCATATTCTCGTTTCCATTTAGCGAGTGTCACGGGGTGAACTCCTATCGCCTTAGAAACTTCTTCGATCGTCTTTCCCTTTGCCCTCTCAATTTCAAAGGTACGTAAATGCTTGATAATCTCATCTGTTGAATACTTTTTGCGTGCCATTCCGACTCCTTATTAGAGAGGTCCAGTATAGTTTAAAAACTGGACCTGTTTAAGTCGGGCAGGTCAAGGTAGAAGATCTGCCAGTTTAGACTCGATAACTTTTTGAGCATACTCTCTCCGGGTAAAGTATTTTAAAACACCAGGAGGACTAAACATACATAGGCGACTTCGAGTTTTACTCGTTTCAGGTTTTGCCTCTGGAAAAACTACTTTCGCGGCTAATTCTCTCCTAAGTTGATTGTCAGCTTCGATTTCTTCATTACCAAATAATTCTAAAAACCAAGTAAAATGGGGTGAGGAGTAAAATTAAAAAGCGTAAAAACAATATATAAAGAAATGGATTTAAACAGTGTTCATCGAATCTCACAAGTTAATGGGTGTGGATTAAATACTGAAGAGTTCTCTGGTCTTGAAGTTGCTATGGTTCAAAGAAGATTGCAGGAAAACTTGAATGGCAAGATGTGGTTTTGGGGTAAAATTTTTGGCACCACACAAGATTATTTAATAGTTCATCATATTGAT
>CATLVA010000325.1 GCA_950060715.1 uncultured Oligoflexia bacterium
ACATCTTTTGCATCTATTTGTGCCTTGAGTTCAACCTCAACACTTCCTTGCTTACCACTAGGCACATCTGCAATAATTTTAATATTCTCTTTGGTTAATTTTTCCATCTCATTAGAATCCCCTTTTAAAACGACGCTTACAACCTTGGGCTCTACTTTTGATATTAACTTAACTGTCTGAAATATAATGGGAAGGTCTGAGAATGTAAATTCTTTGGTTTGTGCAACTAAAGAATAAGACACATTTATAAAATCAGTTGTTGCCTTGACCCTTGGGTCATCAAGTTTGACTGCCTGAATAAAACTTCTTTTATCATTTAGTTTCGTGCTATCGATAACCTGAGTTTCTACACTTGTTATATTTCTAATAACTGAACGAGGACCTGATATTTCAATTTTGGAAGGCTCTAGTTTTAATTCATCAATCTTATATTTTTCAACAATACCTTCAGCCATCACCGCTTTAACGGCAACCGTTTTTTGAATCGATCTTTCAAGGTTAATATTAAGAACACGAGGCTGAATATCCACCAACTCTACTCCGAGAGGAAGTTTGATTTTTGATCGATCAAAAATTAGGCGGTATTTAAGTTTCCCTTTTTGATAATAATCTGACTTATTAAACCGCATAAAGAGCTCACGATCTAAAAACTTTCGGACAAAAATCCCAGGTCCTTTGATTCGATATTGAACTTCTTGATCCCAGCGATTGGCAATGGCATAATTGTCGGGAACTTCGACCTCAATTGGAATATTTTTCGTAACTTCAATTTCTGCAGAACTAACTACGTAAATCCAAATGAAGCCTGCAACTACTAACGAAAAAATTCTTAAGAAATTCTTTCTACCAATTAACTTTTTCACCTATCTGTCACCCTACGTTTTAAGCTCACATCTTCTCTGGCAGAATACAAGTGGACTCGAAGCTGCTTACGGAGCTCTTTTTCATCATCACATTCTTTAAAGCGACCATTATAGCAAATCGAAATCTTTCCTCGCTCTTCACTGACAATAACAACTAAAGCATCACTTACTTCAGATATACCTAAAGCTGCTCGGTGACGAGTACCATAATGTCTGTCTAATTCAATATTTTTAGACAAAGGAAGAAAACAACCTGCCGCCTGGATTCTATTTTCAAATAAAATAACCGCTCCATCATGAAGAGGTGAACTGCTTTGAAAAAGTGTGTACAGAATATCTCCGTGAATTTTTGAATCTAACCTAGTTCCTGTCGCTGTGTAGTTAAGAAGTCCATGGTGCCTTTCAAAAATAATCAAAGCACCTGTTCTTTCACGGCTTAAAGCTGAGCACGCCGTTACAACTTCTTCAATCTGTGAATCATAATAGTCTTTTTTCTTTTTACCGAAAATCTTTGTCTGACCTAATTCAGCAAGCGCGGAACGAATCTGCTCCTGAAAAAGTATAATGATAATGATAAAGAAATATTCTATGAAGTTTTTTAATAACCAGTTTAGGGAGTAAAGTTCAAAACTCAAACTCAACCAATACATGGTTGCAATGGCGGCAGTTCCCATGAGAACTTGTACGGCCCTGGTACCCTGAATAATAGTGAAAAAACGAAACAGTACTGCGGAAACAATTAGAATATCAATTGCATCATTTCCAGTGAAGTTCTCAAAAAGGCCGATAAGGTTATACATATGTATAACCTATCGGTATTAGGTTTATGAACGTGATTTTAATTGATTACTAGGCAGCTTTTTTCACTTCTTCTTCTGGGGCAGAATTCCCAAGGGATGCAATGATCTCATCACTTTGAAGAAGTTTTTTACGAAGGGCTTCTCTTGAGATACCCATCTCTTTAGCAGCTTTTGATTTATTACCTTTATTTCTTCTAATCTCAGCTAGGATCATTTCGCGCTCTACGAGAGCAACCCTATCTTTTAGTGGTAATTGATAATCCCTTGCGTGAGGAATATTATCAAGACCATGCATACTTGATTGAGAAAGGTCAACAATTGGAGTCGCACCATTTTTATTGAGCTTACTAATCACATGCGCTTTTGGATTATATAAAACTGCTTTTTGAACAGCTTGATTAAGTTCGGAAACGTTACCCGGCCAATCATATTCTTTTAATTGTTCAAGCACATCATTCGAGAATTCTTTTAATAAAAGGCCTTGCTTACGGCATTCTTTACGCAAGAAATACGAAGTTAATGACTCAATATCTTCAGGTCTTTTTCTTAATGGCTCAACCACAAGAATAGACTCTTGTAAAAAGTTGTACAGATCCTGATTAAACGTACCATCTTGTTGCGCCATTTTCTTCAAGTCTTGGCTTGAAGTGAAAATAACTCTTACATCAAGAGTATACTGGCTACCCGGAATTCTTCTTTCTTGTAAGATTGAAAGAAGCTTTGACTGAAGACCTAGTCCCATATGTCCTACTTCATCTACAACAACCGTACCACCAATACAATCTTCAAGAATACTTCTTCCGATATCACCACCTAGAAGCTTATCTGAAACTTCTTGCTCGATAACACCTTTACAATTAACGACTCTAAACTTATTGAGTCCTCTTTTTCCTTCATTATGTACGATTCTAGCTAAAAGTTTTTTACCAACTCCAAACTCACCTTGAATAAGTAGTGGAGAATCAATATCTTTTAGTTTCACGATACTTTTTCTAATTTCATTTGTAGCTGCTGATTTTCCGATATATGCGTACTCTCTATCGTATGGAGTAGAAAACCTTCTAATCAGTGACCTTTCTGAAATTGGATTATAATTATGAAAAACAGATGAGAAAATAAGGGCCAATACCTTCATTGTCTTTTCATCTTCTTCAGTAAATCTATCTTGGTTTCTTTTATTAAGAACTTCAATGACACCTATAACTTTATCTTCTCTATTTGAAATAGGATTACAAAGAATCGATTTTGTTTCAAACCCTGTCTTCTGATCCATCTCCTCTGAGAATCTAACCTTATCTGTTTGCGCGTCGATATTTAGAGGAACACCTGTAG
>CATLVA010000326.1 GCA_950060715.1 uncultured Oligoflexia bacterium
TGGTTGTGCTTTTTATGGACTTTTCGATGCAGGAGTCCCTGCGAATTTGCCTTCAAACTGGTTATCTCAAATTCAAACGATTGCTCCTAATAAAACTTATGCAATAGTTGAGACCGCTTGGATCGCAGAGGACTTGGATATTCCAGCCTATACCCTGTCAGTTGACAGCAGTGCAGCTAAGCAAAATACCTACCTCACCAAAATGTTTACTGAAGCTAATTCACTTAACATAGAAGCCATAATTTGGTTTTCTTCTCATGACTACGACACGCTTTGGTCTGATACACTGGGAAGCGATAACCTCTCTAAAATCTGGAAAGACACTGGTCTAATTGACCAAGACTTAAATAATAGAACCAGCCTAGAGACATGGAAAAGCTGGTACAAGTACTCCCGAAAGTAGATAAGACTTTCATAGTCCAACAATTGTCTACATTAAAGTTTTACGCCAACTAATTAATAAGGTAATACAAGGTAATACAAGGTAATACTGAACCTTGACTATTTTGTGAAAGTCCCATTTTAAGTCCTTAAGTATGTATTAAGTTTTTAATTAAAGGGGTTAAATGAAAGATCAATTTGAGCAAATTCCAGATTTAGAGCAGGCGTTCGGCATTTATCCCAATTTTTTTAAAAGCTCAACTAGCCATTCAGTAAATGAAATGATGTGGCTGCAAGCCAGATCAGCCTATATAGAGCTTCCTCTCCCCTCATTACTTAAAGAAAAAATCTTCGTCTATCTCTCTAAGTTCTGTGATGAGAAATACTGTATCACAAGACATGTTGGCTTTATGCTAGGTCTTGGTAATTGCGCCGGAGACTCACAGGCTAAAAACTTGACCGTCTCAGAGGTATCAGACCTATTGTCTACTCCTTATGACCAGACACAAATTCCTAGCCTTCTAGACCAGCTAAAAGAACTTAGCCCCATTCAAGATTGGAACGATTTAAATAATGATAGTGAGAATATTTTATTACAAATATTACCTGAGGTTTTCTTACTCACCTTAAATAAAAATGAAGTACTAGATACATTAAGACATTTTCTCCCCCAGGAAAAACTAGATCAATTATTAATTCTCTTGAGCTTTATTCGTTCAGCACATTTCTGGACTCAAACGAGAAATGATCTTACCTTAGAAAACGATATTGTAGCCTTCTTAGAAAAAGAAGATGGATTGAATGAATTAATAAATACCTCAGCTGACCTTACTTCACTTAATACTCTACAGGCGATACTTGCTGAGGAGAAAAAAAGAAATATTGAGCTTGAGAATAATGCTCGAAGATGGGCCACCGCTTTTGAAAATTCCGATACAGGGGCATGGGAACTTGACCTAAAGACAATGCATGCATGGAGATCAAAAAAGCACGATGCTATTTTCGGTTATGATGAACCTCTTGCGAGCTGGTCATTTGATGACTTTCTCGATCATGTTGTTGAAGAACATAAAGAAGAGGTAAAAAGAAAATTCATTCGTGGAGTAGAAGTTACCGGAGAATGGGAATTCGCCTGTGAAATCATATCTGGGAAAAATGAGCGTCGCTGGATTCAAGCAAAAGGTCTTGCTGAAATAAACCCTGATACAGGAAAAACGGACAAATGATTAGGGACTGTCAGAGATATTACCAGTGACTATTACTCAAAAGTTTCTCATGATGGATAGAGAAAACGCTATTCGCGAGAAAAACTTAAAGAGTGAATTTTTGAGAAATATGAGTCATGAAATAAGAACTCCTATGAATTCCATACTAAGTTATTCTCAAATGTTGAGAGACGAAAACTTTAGCTTAGAACAAAAGAAAGAATTTGTTGAAAATATAAATTTCAGCGGGAAACATCTAATGTCCCTTATCGACGATGTTCTCAATTATGCAAAAACAGAATCAGGAAGAGAACTCCGTTTCGTGAGCATAAAACTAAGACCTATATTGAGAAAAATTATCGCTTCACTTCTACCACTTGCAGCGGAATCTAACACAACTCTAAGTTTAAAAGTTCCTCAGGATACTCTACTAATTGCGCTATCTAACCCAACGATTTTAAGACAAATCATTTATAACCTAGTGAGTAATGCAATTAAATTCACCAAGGATGGTTCGATAGAAATCACTCTTCAAAAATCTCAAGATGGAAATCATATTGAACTGAGAATCAAAGATACGGGAATTGGTATGTCTGATTCCTTCAAAGAAAAACTCTTCACACCTTTTTCCCAAGAAGATTCTTCCTCCATAAGAAAATATACTGGAGTGGGAATTGGTTTAGCACTATCAAAAAAATTGGCCAATGACTTAGGTGGAATTCTTCTTTTAGAAGAAAGCACTTTAAACAAAGGCTCTACTTTTTTACTGAAACTGCCACTACACACCGAAAAGTCTCTTTTGGATGACAATAAAGCAAGTACTCAAAAAGCAGACACGAAATTACAGAACATATCCATATTGGTCGCTGAAGATAGTATTGAAAATTTTAGAATTCTAAAATTGTTTCTATCCCAACCTACTATTGAGATCGAATGGGCAAAAAATGGTAAAGAAGCAATTGAAAAGGTTGAAAAAAACACCTACGATATCATCCTTATGGATGTTCAAATGCCAATACTGGATGGATATTCTGCAACTAGGGCCATCAAGGCAAAATACCCAGACCTACCAATTGTTGCTCTTACAGCTCACGCGTTGCCAGAAGAGTTTCAATCCTCAATGGATGCAGGTTGTGATGATCACTTAACGAAACCTGTGGACAAAGAAGAGCTTTTTCAAGTCATCAACTATCTAACCCAGTAGCCTACTTCTTTACTTTAAACTCTCATGAGATTTAGTAAATGATGTATCATACTGATTAAAAATATTGAGGTAATCAATAATTTTGTTCTCTTCATCAATATAAGGAGCGAGAGCAAAAACCTCATTTTCGAAGTAGGACTTCATCCCATCTTTTGGACATTGTTCATCATCGATTTTGAATTCTTTTTT
>CATLVA010000327.1 GCA_950060715.1 uncultured Oligoflexia bacterium
TCATTTCGAATTGAATTGAGTTCTTCATCAATTTTTTTTCGTCCTGCTTCGATTTGGGTTTCAATTTCTTCATGTATTGCGTACAACTCTTCCTCTTTAAGGGCGAGTTTTTCTTTCAATTCTTGACGTTGAAGCGTTAATACCTCAATTTCTTCAACTAAAACTTTCTTATCTTTCTCAACTTCTTTGATCTGATTTTGTACTTCTTGCTTTTCTTTGTATAGATCGTCAACTCTAAGCTGCATTTTATCAAACTCAGATTTGATTCCAGATTTTTCATCTTCTAATCTTTTTACTTTCCCTTGAAGCTCCTCTTTGTACTTCTGGTCGTCCAAAATTCCCGTTTCAAAATGAAGTTTCTCTAATTTGAGTTTTTCTATTTGTTCAAGATAGGAATCAATTTGAGTCGTCAGTTCAGTTTGTT
This sequence comes from uncultured Oligoflexia bacterium, assembly GCA_950060715.1. The sequence continues at coordinate 425 of CATLVA010000327.1, forward strand.
TCTCTTTAAATTCATTTTTAATTTCGGATTTTTGTTTTTCAATTAACTCCTCATATTTGTTGAGCTCTTGATCGAAAAAATGTTTTTTCGCTTCTAAATTTTCTTTTTGACTTTTAAATTCAGAATTAAGATCTTCAAGAAATCTCTTTTTTTGCTCAATCTCCTGAGAGATACTTTCACTCTGAGAAATATAACGTTGTTTATCTTCTTCCAGGTGAGAGATCACTTGCTCTAATTCGTTATTTTTAGTTTCTAAATCATTTTGTAAATTCTGTAGCTGCGAAAGTTTAGCGTTTTCTTGAGAAAGTTCTTCTGTCAGTTTTTCTCTTTTACTATGGATTTCAGCTTCGACCTCTTCTCTCAGGCTTGCGACTTCGTGTTGAGCCTGCTCTCGCATTTGCACAACTTCTTGTTCAACTTCTTTTTTTATTTGGATTGCGGCCACTTTTGCGTCAATTTCCAGCTTTTTAATTTGAAGCATTTCAACTTCAGAAAGTGCTGGTGCCTGCAGTCTGTTGGCAGCATTTTGGATATCCTGTATATCTTGCTCAATTTGTGAGTCGTTGACTAAAGCAGTGTCAATAGCTAGCGCCGCGTTTCCTTGGACACTAGGCATAGCAATTTGTGTTCTTGTTCTTTCTTCAACTTTGGGTTTTTCTACCGGTGGTGTAAAGGCAACAATATTCTCTTCAACTTCCCCTTCAACCGTATCCAGGCTCAATTCATAATTGATTTTCAAATCTTTGGCCTTTCCAAGCACTAAAATATCGTCATCTCTGAATGGATACCATTTATCAGGTATTAATAATTCCTCATTTAAATAAGTACCATTGGTGGTATTTAGGTCTCTAACCCAAACCTTATCTCCTTCGATATTAAATTCTACGTGACGCCTCGAAAGCTCAGGGTGATCGATAGTAAGATCACTAGAACTGGCCCTTCCTAGAACAAAATGCTCAAGCGCAAAATCGATTTTGCGCTTAAGACCTCTATCGTGAATATGGAGTTTAAGTTTTGCTACGATGCTTTTTGCTCCGGAGTTTCTTCTGGTGGTGTATCGCGACTAACGTCTTCAAAGTCTTTACTATTTAAAACGCGAACATCACCACCAACTTCGTTATCGACTGCATTTTCAGCAAGTGCTTCAATTGGATCTCTATGTTCGTCAAAATCAGGAATATTCTCTGGAAGCGAGTTGTTTTCACAACAATCCCATAAAAGCTCCATGGTGTTTTCAAATTTATTAACTGTTTTCATAAACACTTTTTCTGGATCAAATAGTGTATTAAGAAATGTCATGCTTACTGACAAGATAATACCTATAATTGATGTAGACATTGAAAAGGCAATATTATCAAGAAAATTACCCATAACTTCATTTGCTTGTTCAACATTAGTTAGGTCCATTTCATTTAAAGTAGGAAGTGCACCCATGATCCCGATAAATGTTCCGAAAATCCCTCCAATAATAAAAATTCCAGGTAGAACTGATAAAACATCATGAGTGGCCTGCACTGGAATTATCCCCATAATTTTTTTGAAGTTAGGATTATTATCAAAAACATTTTTCGTAATTTCTAGAAAACGTGGTCTCTCTTTTTGATAGCGAAGATGCTTCACTTGTCTAAGTGTTTCTTTAACTAATCTTGCCGAACCATTTTGGATAAGAAATACTCTATCACTAAAATCCATTACAATATCAGGATTTCTTCTCTTCATATGTGCTCTAACAACAAAAAGCTCATAATAGGTATTTTCTAGGCATCGCTTCATATAAACATAAAATGATTGTCCTTTTGATTTAAACTTTTCATCGTCCAGACTTTTATGAACTCTTTTATAAAACTCTTTAGCAAACCATAGTTCTCTGGTAACGGTATAATGAACTAGAAGTCTTAAAACGATTGCGGCAAAAAAAGCGGTAATCATTACCGGTAATAAGATGGCCGAAGCTTCGGTGAGAAAATGAATAATGTTTTTTACAAAGCTTTGCATAGCTTCTCCCGTTAATTATCTAATTCGTATTTAATAATAACTCTTCTACTTTTCTTACAATCATATTTCCGACAAAATGCTCTTGCTGACATAACTTGCGCTGGAGCTCTATCTTGATTGAACTCTCCAAAATAACTTTTTCCCGAAATTTTTAATAGCGGAGAAATTCTTTGTCTCTGTTCTTTGCTCAATACCTTCGAGGTAATGATATGTCTCTGTACTGATTGTGCTCTCTCAGATGAAAGTCTGGTATTGTACTCAATGGCCGCCCTATCTTTAGGATCAAGCGAATTAGGATTGATATACATTCCTTGATACGTCGGTGAGGCAAATCCAATAATATCAACCGATTTAATTTTTTTAGAAATCTTCGGATCTTTAAAAATTGACTCGGTATAGATCGGCATAAATTTATTCAGAATATCCTTCATTTCAGGCTTCAATTGATGTTGATTATCTTCAAAATATGAATCTCCAAACGCGAGGATAACTTCGCCTGTGCCCTCATTGATTTCGGCTTTAATCCCAGCATCTCTAAAATTCTTTTTGA
>CATLVA010000328.1 GCA_950060715.1 uncultured Oligoflexia bacterium
AACCTTCTGTTGTTGCTGTACATGAAGGAGTGAAGGGCGTTTCAAAAGTTTTGGCCGTAGGTAAAGAAGCAAAAGAAATGTTAGGAAGAACTCCAGGCTCCATTAGAGCAATTCGCCCTATGAAAGATGGCGTTATCGCAGACTTTGAAGTTACACAGGCGATGCTTCGATACTTCATTCAAAAGTCGCTTGCAGGCTCTAAGCTTGTTAAACCTAGAATCATTATCTGTATTCCTTTTGGGATTACACAAGTTGAAAAAAGAGCTGTACGTGAATCTGCTGAACAAGCAGGAGCGCGTGAAGTATACCTAATCGAAGAGCCAATGGCAGCTGCAATTGGTGCAGGACTTCCTATCACTGATCCTTCAGGGAATATGATTGTTGATATTGGTGGTGGAACGACTGAAGTTGCTGTTATCTCTCTCGGTGGTATCGTTTACTCTAAGTCAGTTCGTGTGGCCGGAGATAAATTTGACGAGGCTATCGTTAACTATATCAAAAAGAAATACTCACTTCTTATTGGAGAGAGAACTGCTGAGATGATCAAGATCTCAATCGGTAACGCTTATCCTTTTGATGAAGAAGTAAAAACTTACGAAGTTAAGGGACGTGACTTGATTGCAGGTGCTCCTAAAACTATCGAAGTCACTAGTGATGAAATTAGAGAAGCGCTATCAGATCCTATCGCAGAAGTTATTGAGGCTATTAAAACTTCATTGGAAAAAACTCCACCTGAACTTGCGGCTGATATCGTAGATAATGGAATTATTTTAGCGGGTGGTGGTTCACTACTTGCCAACCTAGATATTCTCATTAAAGAAAAAACTGGGCTTCCAGTTTCTCTAGCCGAAGATCCACTGACTTGTGTTGTACGAGGTTGTGGAGCTGCTCTTGAGAACTTCACATTGTTACGCCAAGTAACGACTTTATCGTAGGATGAGCATGGAGAAAGACAAAAATGTCTTTTTCAAAGAGCTAAATGATCAGGAAAAGGCTAGTAAATTTAGTCAGCTGACTCGATCGGAAAATCCAGAGTTAATTCTTTGGAGAAAAGGTAGTGCTGACAAATTTAAAATTGAGGCCGTAAATTATTTTACTACTAGAAAAGAACTTCAAATTGATGGAAAAATCCCAGATGATTTTTTTAACAGCGAAGTTCTTTTTTCGTTTAATCTTAAAGGTGTTCACTTTTTTGGTCAGTTTAAAATTATTTCTTTCGCAAAAACTAAAATATACGCTCAGCCGATAGGTAAGGTCTTTAAGTCTGAGAGACGACAAAATTTTAGGCTCCTGACTTTTCCTCATCATCAAGTTTATCTCAATATTGTGACTGATGATAAAGAGCTACAAGAATCAAATGTGATCCAATTTAAAACTGGTCTTTCTGAAACTGGTATATTTAAAGACTTTCTTTCGATCATCAACGAAGAAGATGGTGGTGATAGAGTTTTAGATGGATATATAAAATTAAGGGTGCAAGATATTTCTGTTACAGGCCTTAGTTTACAACTTTCAGATTTAGAAAAAGAAAGGCTACCTATTAAAGAAGATCTTGGAGAGTGTATCCTAGATTTCAACGGAGATCTTATTGCTCTTCCTGGATTGCAACTACTCTACGCTCTAGAAGGTGTGGCCAAAGATAAGAAGACAAGAATTTATAAAGCTGGGGTCGAGTTTTTAAACATGGATACAAACACCGATGAAAAACTATCAGCGAAAATAAATAAGACTCTAAGAAGTCTAGAGTCTGAATTCGAGGATTTTTTAAAGTGAGATACCTGGTAATTCTTATTTTATTTTTAGGCTGTGCTACAGGCTCTCAAGAAGATATTTTTGGTTCGAGTGTTGGTGGCGAAGAGACTTACCAGTTAATTGATCCAAACGGAACCTATATTGTAAAACGAGAAGTAAAACTTCGCGATGGAAAGCTCGTCACAAGGCTTCGCTATTTTGCAAAAGATGGTGTGACTCCACTGGAAAACACTGTTGCTGTTTCAAGAGTGGGAACTCTAAGAACCACCAAGGAATTAGCTGTCCTACCGGAGGCATTTCAATACAAGGTTTGGTTTGAAAAAGAAGAATACTTCTCTCAGGGAAAGCTTAATCCAAGATCAAGAAGTATGGGGGTAACCGTCAATAGCCCAAAGCCAGAATGGAGCGGTGTAAAAGACTTTTCACTTCCAAAGGCTCGCTATATTTGTTTTTTTTCGCAATTACCTGATTGTCTAAAAATCCAAAGATTATTAATTAAATCAGCTAGGCAAGCTGTGAACTTATATGTGATTTGGGATAACTTCCCTTATCATAAAGAATTATATGCAGATGTTGGGGAAGACCTTGTGACCATGGCCACCTTAAAAGTTAGTGGCCAAGAGAAAGAGGAATTCAAATTTAGCTTAGACATCGGTAGTCAGATTTTATTTTATCATTATGATAAGAACTTGAACTTCACCAAAATGTTTTGGGTCGCTCAAGGCATTAGTATGATTAATATAGAGGGTAGATAGTGAATTTATTTGAAGTTGGACAATTATTTATAACGGGAATTGAAGGGATAACAATAACTGAAGAAGAAAAGAAATTTATCCTTGATAATAATATTGGGGGAGTGATCCTCTTTAAACAAAACTATTCTGACCCAGGTCAATTGGCTGAACTGGTAAATGAAATTCAAACCTTGAGAGATGAGTACCCGCTATTTATTTCAGTTGATCAAGAAGGTGGAAGAGTGAAAAGGTTCCAATCACACTTCACTCAATTTCCTTCTATGTATGACATCGGTAAAAAAGATTCACCTAAACTCACATTTGAAGCCCATAAAATCTTAGCTGAAGAGCTAAATGCTTGTGGAGTTAATTTAAATTTTTCTCCTTGTTGTGATATTTGGTCAAATCCTAAAAATAATGTCATCGGAGATAGAGCCTTTAGTGATAAGGCTGAAGATGTTGAAAAGCATG
>CATLVA010000329.1 GCA_950060715.1 uncultured Oligoflexia bacterium
TTAATCGAAACGGCGGTAGCGAATATGTGCGGTGAAAAGCGTTTTATTATGGACGCTAAGCTAACTGAAAATTGGTGGACAGTGATTGCTTACTCAAGATCATGTATGGTGATTGAAGGTTATTGTACTCGTTAACTAGCTTTTTTAATTTCGTCACGACCGGCAAGGGAAGCCAAACATTCGTAAAGTTTTGCTTTGTCTACCGGCTTGGCCAAATAGCCATTCATTCCGTTTTCAATGGCCTTCATACGGTCTTCCTCAAATGCGTTGGCAGACAATCCAATAATAGGAATATCAAGTTTCAATTCGTTTCGAATCGCCTTGGTAGCATCTAGCCCGTCCATAACAGGCATTTGTATATCCATAAAAACCAAATTAATCTCCGGGTTTTCTTTTAAGACCTCTAGCGCTCTTCTACCATCGACAGCTGTTTGAATATTTGTGATTCCAAATTTCTTAAGAAAACCAATGGCAATTTTTTGGTTAAGTTGGTTATCATCCACAACCAAAACATTAAAATCAAATTGAGTTTCTCCAGCTAATTCAACTCCGGCCTCTGGAGATTTTTCACTTTTTTCCAGTTCTTTTGTTAAAATTGAAAAGTAAAAAGTAGCACCTTCTCCTAAGGATGATTCAACCCAAATATCTCCACCCATTAACTGGGTCAGTTTTTTACAAATACTCAATCCGAGTCCAGTCCCACCAAATTTTCTGGTTGTGCTAATATCTGCCTGCTCAAAAGAACTAAAAAGCCGTTCTTGAGCATCTTTTGAAATTCCAATCCCATTATCCTTAATAGAAAAAAGAAGCTTGCATTCATCATTAGATCTGCGTTCACAACTTATTTGCAAATCGATCACTCCGCCCTCAAATGAAAACTTCAATGCGTTTCCAATCAAATTAACAAGAAGTTGTCTCGTTCTAGTAGGATCACCTTCTACCCAAAGAGGTACATTAGAATCGATATTGGTGAGAATAGAAACATTTTTACGAGAACTAGTGGTATCAAATATTCGAAGAGAAGTTTGAACTTCATCTCGTAAATTCATCTCCGTATTTTCAATATGAAATTTTCCAGCTTCCATCTTGGAGATATCGAGAATATCGTTAATAATAGTCAGTAACCCTTCACTACAAGATTTGATATACTCTACTTGCTCTCTTGCTTCGTCTTTTAGTTCTTGATCCATTAAAAGTGAAGTAAAACCAAGAATACCATTGAGTGGAGTTCTTATTTCATGACTCATATTGGCCAGGAAAGTAGATTTGACTTCGATTGCCTTCTGAGTCGTCTCCGCTGCCAAGACAAGATCGTCCTCAAATTGCTTTCTCTCAGTTATATCATAGCGAATCGCTACATATTTATTGAGTTTGTTTTGCTCATCAAGAATGGGAAAAATGGTTGTATCCACCCAGTAATAGGAGCCATCTTTTGCTTTATTTTTAACTTCGCCTCGCCAAACATGACCACTCGTAATGGTACGCCACATTTTCTCAAAGAATTCTTTTGGATGATATCCAGAGTTAATAATTCGATGATCTTGTCCGATCAATTCCGCTTTTGAGAACTTTGATATTTCAATAAATTTATTGTTCACATAAGTGATCTTTCCTCGAAGATCTGTTTCGGCTACAATGGCAAAACTATCTAGGGCATTTTTTTGAGATTCCAATTGATGATTTTTCGAAAGAATATCTTTTGAAAGTTTTAGCATCGTATTGGTTAAAGTCCCAATCTCGTCACTAGAGTTAACATGTAACTCAGAGAAATCGATTTTCCCTCCAACCGAAATTTTTTGAGTCGTCTCCATTAGTTTTTTAATTGGAGCGACTAAGCGCTTAGAGAAAATAAAGGCAATCCCTACTGCAAATCCGAGTAGAAATAACAGTAGTAAACCTGTTCGAACCAAATCCGCTTCAATCCTCTCTTTTAAGAAAGCTTTATCTAGTCTCATAAAAATTGTGAGGTATTGATTTGGGTTCGTTGGATTGTAGAAAATTTTCTTCTTTAGGTAGTAAAATTCCCCATCTTTGGCTATATCCGCAATATTAGTTTCTGTTTTTCCCCAAGTTAGTTTTTCATTTAAATCAGCGATTTTCTTCTGAGCAAGATTGGAAGTTTCAAGGTTTTCCGACTTATCAGTAAACTTCGCAATACTATCATCTTTGGAGGTAGAATTGACTAAGACTTCTCGATCCTTATTGAGGATAAAAAACTCCACGCCTTTTTCTGAAAAAACATTAATCCCACTAAAAATAGAATTGTAATTCTCATTAATGATGACAAATCCAAATGGCTCTTTGTGATTGCGATAAATTGGATACGCTGCACGTATAACCATCTGCAATGGATAAACAATCTTTCCAAATTCTCTATTAAGCGAAAACTCTGAAAAGTACACATTCCCTGGATCGGTTTGAAGAACGCCCTTATAATAGCTCTCTTTGATTTTATTTTGTAGATTTATGTCTTTTTCTCGAAATACCTTAAGCTTTTTTCTCTCGACTCTTAGAATTTCGTCACCACCATTTTCAATTCCAACATAGCGGATCTGAATATAGCGCTCTTTTGCATAGAGCATTTCTCTAAATATAGTGGAAAGCCTGTTTTTCCAGAGCTCACCAGTTGAATTATCAACTGGGTCAATTCCATTATTGTCGTTTGCACGCAAAATCCCCTCGACCGGAGGAGTTGATGCTAAAAACCTCACATCATTTTCAAGTTCATCTAAATTAGTGCGTACACTTTCAGCAAAAATTTTAATATTATATTTTGTTAATTTTTTCTTTTTTTCTGATCTACCAAAAAATTCTGGGATATCTCGTAATTCTTCAGGGCCTCTTTCAAAGGGAACTCCATAACTATTAGTTAATTTATTTATATCCACTCTTACTCTTCCAGGTAAAATAACTTTATTTATTTCTTTTAAATCTTTTAATCGTCTCAGT
>CATLVA010000330.1 GCA_950060715.1 uncultured Oligoflexia bacterium
CTCGCAATACAAAACGATAAATTAGAGATAATCCAAGGCTTAAAGACAAACGCCACTTCGGAACACCTTCAACTGCACCTTGAGGATGGTAAGGAGAAACGACGACCACATCGCTTCCTTTTTCTACTTCTTCTAACATAGGAATGATGATCATTGGATCATAAGTGCAGTCACTGTCTAAAAAGCAAAGACGTTCACATCCTTGAGCCGCTCCAATACCAGTTTTGATTGCCGCACCAAGATTTGAATTAACTTCATGCTTTAAAATATGATGGTTTGTTTCTTGAAAAAATTCTTTTAAAATTTCATAAGTACGGTCTGTACTTCCATCATCTACAAAATAGTATTCCGGTTGATAATTTTTTTTTACGGCTTGATCAAATTCTTTGAGTCGCTCTCTCAGCTGAGGAAGAGCTTCCTCTTCATTAAAACAAGGGACGATAACTCCTAACCTTAGCATATAATTCTACTCAAAACATCTTCAGCAACTTTTATAAGCTCTGGAGTTAATCTTTCATGACAACAATCGAGAATATAATCTTCTCTCATTTTAGGTTTTGTAATATTTGATTTTCCACAGGCACAGATTTGAGAATGAACTCTTGCTGGCTGTCCGACAGCTAAAGTGAAGTCAGGCACATCTGAAGTTACGATTGCACCAGCAGCTACCATTGCAAACCTTCCGATTCGAGTTCCCGAAACAATGACAGCTCCAGCTCCAATTGAACAACCTGTTCCGAGCTCAGTTCTCGCCAGATCCCATTTATTCATCCCAGCTCTAGGTCTCAAATCATTCGTAAAACAAGCATGCGGCCCTATAAATACAAAAGGATTAACCTCTACTCCAAGATAAAGTGAAACACCATTTTGGACTCTTGAGTTTGCACCTATTTCAACTCCGCTATCTACGAAAACGCCCTTTCCTAAAGTTACGTTATCGCCTAACACGGCATTTTCTCTTACGTGACCAAAGTGCCATACCTTAACACCTTCGCCCATTTTTACATTGTCTTCTACTATTGCAGTTGGATGGATAAACGGTTCGCTCATAAAATATACCTCTTACTGAATATTTTAACCGTTTTTTAATAGTTTACAATGAATTGATAACTGAGTGGATTGTTCGGATTTCAGTCTTGGATCAAGACCCTTAAATCCATCAAGTTGGTTGCACTTGGTCCAAAGTCAAAAGCAAGACCTTTCGCCTTAAGTAAATTTGCGGTATCAAAAGCACTAATGGCATTATTAAGTTCTTGTGGGCCTATCATATTGTTACTGACCCAACCTCCCGCATAAGGTGAGTTTCCATCATTACCATCACTCGCCAGACAGGCAAAGCTTTGCTTTTTTTTCAGGACCTGTCCCATGAGGCAAACTAAGTGAGAATTGCGTCCACCAAGACCACCTGATTTTTCCACTTGAATTCCAGTTTCACCTACACTGATAAAAATTTTCTTTTTTCCTAAAATGGGTAGCCTGGCCATAAATTGCTCTGGTGTTTCTGAAACAACTTTACCGTCGATAATAACTTCATAGTCGGGATAGTAATTTTTAAGTACTTTCGCTCCACTTTCAAGAAGGGTCTGTGCAGACTGCAAAAGATAGTTTTCAGTTTTTCTTTGTTCAGTTTGCAGGGAGTTTAAAATTAAGCCCAAGTCTTCTTTCATTTTTGAGTTTGAGAGCTTTTCAATAAGACGGCCGACTTCTACCTTATCTAGTGCCACGGTATTTGTTGGTGATGAACTTACCAAATCAAAATGATCTTCAGGCACATCACTAACATATAGGTTTGTGACTTTAACTGAATGAACAGACTTTAAGAGCCCCCCTCCTTTGATACGATCAGCTAGGATTCGAATTTTATTCATTTCCTCAATTGGCCAGCCGTTATTAAGCATTTCGAGCCAGAGTTTTTGAAAATCTTCGAAATGTAACTTCGGAGAACTTAATAGAGCAGAGGCACCTCCAGAAACCAAAAAAAGGATTTTTTCATCACTTGAAAATTGAGATAAATATCTTTGAAGTTCCTCAGTCTTTATCAAATTTTCTTTTGATACAACGGGATGATCCAACTGCCACTGATCAAACTTGGCTTTTATGGCATGCCCTTTTTTAACTACTGCCAGAACTGATTTTAATTCAAAAGATTCATCAATTGCTTTGGCAAAATGAGAGGCTGGTTTTCCAATAGCAACTAAATGATAACCATTAAAATCTAAGTTATTCTGTTGCACCAAAGTTTTTAAACTATTATTCGGTTTTAGGGATTCAAAAATTTCTTGAGCTATTTTTTGCATTAATCTCTATTAAATTTAAAACTTTCTGTTCGTTTAAATTGAGATGCATCCACCGCTTTTTTAGGAGCAATATTAGTCCACCAATTCGCTTTCACAGACTTTACATCGTTATCTTCTCTTACAGCATCCATTTCCTCAAGGGTTTTTCTACCTGGCGATGACGAAATCATGAATTGATTGTTACTAAGCTCTCTCAATATCTTATATCCTTTATGAGACGCCCATTGATTGCCATCGACGCCTTCTTTTAGCTCAATTATAATGCCCCCAGGAAGAGACCTCAGTCTTCCACTTCCATCTTCAGTGTCCGCAAAAATTTCGGAAACCTTATCATCTTGGCCAATTCTACGGGCACCACGTAAATTGGTTCGTACACGTGTAGGAATAACTCCATCGTTATGAAGCATGACCTCATTCTCAATGACGAATATTTTATTTTCGCGCCCATGCTCTTTGAATTCTATTTTATCTTGAGCTACCACGGTAGAAGTCACGACAAAAAAACTAAGTATCAATTCATCGTATTTTGATCTTGGCCTGTCGTTGGTAAAGAAACTACTATGTTTTCTAATTGCCCCTTGCCCTAATCTTGCCCTTTTACTGGGTTTAAGAGCAGTTGAGACCGCTCGCATTTCCTGACCA
>CATLVA010000331.1 GCA_950060715.1 uncultured Oligoflexia bacterium
CAGGACTTGCAACAACAATTAGATCTGCTAATACTGAAATTATGGCCAAAGATGGTGATACTATTGCGATGGGTGGATTACTGAGAGACAAAGAAGTGACAACTTTTAATAAAGTTCCTCTTCTCGGTGATATTCCTGTTCTAGGCTGGTTATTTAAGAGTAAAAATCGTGTTGTCGAGAAAGTTAACCTTCTGTTCTTTCTTACTCCTAGAATCATCTCTCCTTATGAGGAAGTGGCATCAAAGAACTCTAAGCGAGTCCTTGATAACAGGCTTAAAAATCTTAAAGATGTAATTGACGATGAAAACCCTGAACCATTTAAAGAGCAAGCAGCTGAACTTAGAGCTAAAATTGAAGCTCAGCAACTTGATAGAGGAAAAGATACAAATATCTATAAGCAAAATAATATGAGTAATGAAGGAATCGGACCAGAAGCAAATGCTGACGATATTCCAGATTACCAAGCAATTGCAGATGAGGCTAAGAAGTAATGCAACTCAGTAATGAGCATTTAAGTAAAGTTGAAAAAAATAAGATGCGAATTGGAGAGCTTCTCCTCAAGCATACTTCTTTGTCTCAAGATCAATTAGACGAAGCACTAGGCCTTCAAAAAGAAAGCGGAGAACTTTTAGGCTCCATTCTTTTAAAGAAAAATTATATTCATCCTCACGATATCATTAAAGTTTTGTGTCATCAGATTGATATCCCCTATCTTCCGGAGATCAACGTCGAAGAAATTGATCCAAGTTATGTAGCGGACATTTCAATCAACTATGCTAAACAGCATGAGGTTCTTCCCATTCTTGTCTCAAATTACTCTGTGACGTTAGCGATGAGTGATCCTTTTGACTTTAACGCCGTCAACGATATGAGTGGGATCTTTAAGAAGAAGGTAGATATAGTTGTCTCTACCCCACTTAAAATTCAAGATGCCATCAATAGAGTATATGAAAAAGCTAATAGTAATTTAGTAGATTCGATTGAGGACGAATTTGAAGAAAATCTTGATCTCGATGGACCAATCGATATCCTCGATGCTTCTGCAGATGAAGCACCTGTTATTAGATTCGTTAACAGTATTATTTTTCGTGCCGTAAAAGAGCGCGCCTCAGATATTCATATTGAACCATATGAAAAAGATGTTGTTTACCGCTTTAGGGTAAACCGAGTTATGAAAGAGATTCTTCGTCAGCCGAAGAAAACTCATGCAGCTGTTTCCAGTCGTATTAAAGTTATGGCGAAGCTAGATATCGCTGAAAAACGTCTTCCACAGGATGGAAGAATTAAAATTAAGATTGCAGGTAAAGATATCGATATCCGTTTGAGTACTGTTCCAGTTCAAAACGGTGAAAGAATCGTTATGAGGGTTCTAGAAAAGACTAATACTGTACTAGAACTAGAAAAATTAGGTTTCTATGGAAAGACATTAGAAAACCTAAAAGATATGTCGACGAAAAAATATGGGGTACTCTACGTTTCAGGTCCAACTGGTCACGGTAAAACGACTACCCTATTTGCTGTTCTAGAGCGAATGAATACACCCGACAGAATGATCATCACCGTTGAAGATCCGGTTGAATATGAAATACCAGGTATCTCTCAAATTCAAGTGAACTCGAAAATTGACCTAACTTTCGCTAAAGCGCTTAGATCAATACTAAGACAAAACCCTGACGTTGTTATGGTTGGGGAAACAAGGGATCAAGAAACAGCTGAGATGGCCATTCAAGCTTCTCTTACTGGTCACTTTGTTCTCTCTACAATTCACACTAATGATGCTTCATCATGCCCTACTCGTTTGATTGATATGGGGGTGCAACCATTTTTAATTTCATCATCACTTGTTGGTGTTTTAGCACAGAGACTTGTAAGAACACTTTGTAATAGTTGTAAACTTCCTACTGATCTAAGTGAGTATGAAATGCAAATGCTAGACTTAGACGCCGTTCCTCCAACTGCGACAATTTTTAAACCTAATGAAAAAGGTTGCGAAAAATGTAATCACACTGGTTATGGTGGGATGACTGTTGTAGCAGAGCTATTAGTTATCACTGATAAAATACGCCAGCTTATTTTACAAAAAGCTGACTCGTCTAGAATAAAGAAAGCTGCTATTTCTGAAGGAATGATTACACTTTCTGCCGATGCTTTAGATAAAATTTTTAGAGGAATTACATCTGTTGAAGAAGTACTAAGGGCGATCATATCAAATATTGATGAAGAAGAGGTTGCTGAGTAATGCCGTTATATCTCTATAAAGGTCTCAATTCTTCCGGAAAAGAAGTCAAAGCTGAAGTTAATGCTGACAGTATCATTTCCGCCAAACAGAAACTCCGCCAAAACGGGGTCATGCTTTTATCCATTAAAGAAAAGAAGACTAAAGAGAAAAAATCCTCCATCAGTTTCGGTGCCTCTAAGGTTGCGATTGAAGACTTATCTATCATGACAAGACAGCTTGCCACTTTAATTCAAGCGAGATTCCAAATCGTTGAAGCCTTGGCCTCTTTAGAGGAGCAGGTGGAAAACGATTACTTAAGAGTTGTTCTTTCTGAGTTGAAACGAGATGTGAACGAAGGTGCTTCAATGGCCAATGCCCTCAAAAAGCACCCAAAAGTTTTTAATAATGTTTATGTCAACATGGTTGATGCCGGAGAAGAATCAGGAACTTTAGATATTGTTCTCCTACGTCTAGCGGAGTTCACCGAAGCCCAATTAGAGCTTAAGAATAAAGTTAAAGGAGCTATGACCTATCCTATCATCATGGTCGTAGTTGGATTTATTTTAGTAAGTTTTATCTTTGTATTTGTTATACCTAAACTGACAAAAGTTTTTGAACGATCCAAGATGGATCTGCCAACTCTTACTAAAATTTGTATCGCAGTATCAGATTTTATGCTGGACTATTGGTGGAGCT
>CATLVA010000332.1 GCA_950060715.1 uncultured Oligoflexia bacterium
GTCATATTTTGGAAAAATAGACAAGTTATCGACTTCTAAGCTATCAAAGCTCGAGTTATCTTTTGAGATATAACTACAGTTACCAGGTGTTGTTGTCACACTATCACTAACGCCACCCTCGGAGGCACTGGGAAAGTTATCAAAAATGCAAGGTGAGTGGGTCGCAATTCCACCTGTAATATCGCCAGAATCAAGGGCCAGGATATTTGCGTTACGATTTATAAAGCGATCATTTAACTTATTAAGTTTCATGTGATCCCAATCGTTTGCTAAAATTTGAACACCACCCATAATTGAGTTAGAATTGTTTCTAAGATTAATAGAGAGTCCTACGATTTCTCCTGGCGAAAATTCAATATTATCATTGTTGTATTCTACTCCTGCTAGTCCCTCTGATGTGGCCACACCATCTCCTTCAAAGCTTAAAACGGAAAGAACATTTGATATAACAGAGCGACTATCAAAAAGTGTCCCTGGAGCATCAGGATCTAGTGCTAGTAAGTCCTTGCTGATAAGAATTGAATTTCTTCGGTTGGCTTCGTTGACTCTATTATTTAGAGTACAACTAGGAAAATTAGGATGAAGGAGACAATCAAAAAGAACTCTTCTATTTGCAAATTCTGAGGTAGAAACCTTGGTATCAGTATGTAATGCGTAGCTTTGGGAACTTAGGTTAGTAGTATTGATGCCATTTCCTCGGTTCTCATAAGATTTAAAGAGAAGAAGACCAAAATCATCTAAAAGTTCTTCTGAGGCATCTATTGTAAATTCAGGACATAAGTCTGTAGAGATATAATGAATAATATTTTTTCCAAAAATTTGAAAAAATCTTCTGAAATTTGGTGGGTTCACATAATGAGTCCATAAAAAAGATGCCTCATTATTTAGATTGGTAAAAAACACATTTTCTAAACTTGGTTTTCCGGTTGCCAAAAAGGATAAAAAGTCAGATCCCTTTCCTGTAAGATCTCCTATTTCTGCTAGGGATTCACTTAAAAGTAACATCACATAGTTTGTTGCTGTTTCATGAATAACATCAGCATCATTACTTGGATAGCTACAAGTATTTTTAAATTTTTCTGTAAGGGCAACTAAGTAATGAGATGCGGCTCCACCAGCATTGTGAATACCTTCGACAATAGCATCAGGCTCTAGAGGGTCATAGTAAAGGTATTGAGGATAGCTAAGCCTTTCACCTTTGGCGGTACTTACAGGAGCGCTATGTGAAGGTTCATCTTCTGAAAGAGGTCTTGGTTTTCCAACTCCATATCTAATGGCATAATCACCTACAGAAGGTCTTTTATTCATAATATACGAAAAGTAATCAGCAATCGCTTCATTAATGGCACCAGCTTCATCGTAGCGTCCAGTGACCCCTAAACTTGACTCAAAAGGGTGTACCTTTAACGAGCTTTCAAAGGTTAAGTTTCTTTGATTCATAAGTATTTTTATAAATACATGGCCCATTTCGTGATAAATGACTGAAGGATCCTGCACCATTTTAAAGTTATCCTCGTTTAATATTCCAAAGCAGATTAAATCTTTTGCTGGGTCAAAAAAAGCATCAAATTCAATAATACATTTGGAAAATATATTTAGACTTTTTTCTTCTCCATCATCATTTAACCAAAAGGACTTGGTACTTCCTAGATTGTGTTTCGTTGCCGGTGGAATTGTCATATTACTATTAAAATGCACGTGTTTTTGCGTGAAACTAAGTGCCTCTAAGAATCGATTTTTAATCTTATTCGCGTGATAAAAAGTGTTTACTTGGTAAAATTCATCACTATTGATTTCATAGCTCCAATTTTTTGAAAGTGTTTGGAGGGGAGTGGCATCTGGTAGATCTTCATTTAAAATGATCCCACAGGATTCTACCTGGGAGTTAACTTCAAAAATCTCACTTGTTATAGAAGCTATGGATTGCGTAAATATACAATCCTTAGTAAGTGTTTGTTTATCGGTAATAAATTTTTCAGTTAGAATTCCATTAAAGTCAGCTCTTCTTTTAATACTTCCAGAAAGAGTATTGGGGTCATCTAAATAAACGAGTGCTTTGTTCGTACCGGAAAGTGCTAGGGCCGGATTTCTGGCAGAGCTTGAAGAGTCTACCTCAAGATAGTCTCCACAACTTATAAAAGAAGCTAAAAATAAAATTGAAAATAAAGAATCTTTCATCTTCATTAGTTTCTTCTCGCTCCCATTCCTTGACCTAAGGCCGAACCTAGATCTTGAATTGCTTTGCCTTTCGTATTTAATTCCGAACCATTTGAAAAACTACAAAATGAAACTCTCACTTCACCCATTTCTTTATCTGCAAGCCCACAGTTATATTGAGCAGCAAGTTGTTCTCTGATACTTCTATTATTTTCATTATCTTCATCTGGTAAAGAGCATGGAAGAGCACTTGAGCCTATGGCCTTACTTATCTGGCCTCCATCCCGTTCTTTTTCTACCCATTTAGACGGCGAGAGATCATCCGTAGAATCATCAGGTCCATCCTGGCATCTGGCATCATCTATGCTCGAGGCTAGAACAACCGAGGTGTTTCCATCTGCACATAAAATATTTTTTCCAATGACTTGTGAGATACCTTTTTTCCATGTTTCTTCGTCCTTACAAATATTTTCTCCTTTGGAAGCATCACAAATGCGATCAATTTCATCTGAGTTGACGGGGAAAAGCTCTGTTATTTTTTCTCTATTTTCAGGAAAGCAAACATTATTGGCATTAAGTCTTCCTGGTTTGCTATTAAGTAAGGAGAGCTCATCTGCATTTTCTTCACATTTAGTACTGAAACCTCTTAGGCGAGCTATGGTCGCTTGATCAACAGCTGTATTCGCACTTACAAATTGTCCTCCTTGCCCTGGAGCCGAGGCCGCAATCTGGGCCAC
>CATLVA010000333.1 GCA_950060715.1 uncultured Oligoflexia bacterium
ATAAGGCATAAAAAAAGGCATAAGAAATCAATCGGTTAGAATTTTAGTACCCCTACTAACATTTTAACTGGAGAGCCCTTATGCCTCACTCTAAGCTTACCCAATTCCTCCTCCTTCCGAAACTGCGCCTCGTCGAATTCGGCAATATCACCCGAAACAAGGTGGTTATTTTCCATTGTGAGACCAACTCAACCAGTGACTTTTGTCCTCACTGCGGTCTTGAAACTTTTCGAATCCATGACCATCGAGTGGTGACGATCATTGATGCTCCTCATGCTGCCAAAAAGAAGATATTAAAGATCAAGAAGAAGCGCTTTCGATGCGAGGGGCTTCACTGCAAGAAGGTTTTTACTGAGTCAATTAATGGCATTCAAAAACGAGGACGTGTAACGGAGCGAATGAAGCGTCACTTGCTCTATGTCTGTGACAAGTTTGCCAATATGAAGGCAGTTAAGAAGCACACAAAACTTGCGACGGGAACTATCTACAAAAAGCACTACGAGCAACTCGAGCTTGAGTGGCGAAAGCGTAAAACGGTAATCCGCAGCTAATCTAATTTGAAAATCACAAACGCACTATGCTAGCGCAGTATCTCTTCATTCCTTTAAATCACCTATCTTTGAGTTTTATGGCCCAGCGTCTACGGCCATGCAAAATGAAAAAGGCCCTTGAATTATTTATTGTTTGAGTTCCTACACAAAAACAGTAATAAACAAAGGCCCTAAAAGTGAAGCTTATCAAGATTGAATCAACCAGAAAAGAGTTAACTCATTTAAGTGGACTCAACTTTTTTAATGACCTAATAAACCGTTTAAATCTCGTAAATCGTCTCGGGGAGATTTTACCTAAGGCAAAGCGCATCAGATCTCTAAAACCAAAAGAGAAGTTTCTATGTGGAATTTTCGCTTTTATTGCCGGAGCGGATTGTATTGATGACCTCGGTTTATTGAGAAGGGATTATTTGTATTCAGAGATGACTGCTGGTGGCGTAGCGCCTTCGACGATGAGGTCCTTTCTTGGCAGTTTTAAGCTAAAATACTTTGAACGACTCCAAAGCTTTCTTCCAACGCTAGCTCTTGAACTTCGAGAAAAGTATTTCCCTAAAGATCAGGATGTAGTGATCACAATGGATGCAACTCCTCACGAGCAGTTTGGAGAATATATGGAAGGAGTAGATTGGTGCTACAACAAAAAAAGAGGTTATGTTTCTCAAAATGCTTTTGATCAGTATGGATTTTGTTATGGATGGAATCTAATGACAGGTAACTCACACTCTCATAAAGGAGCTGTGGAGATGATTGAGAGAATCTTTGCCAATGTCCCAAAAGAGAAGAAACGCTACTTTCGAGCAGACAGCGCTTATGGATCGCACAAGGTTTACAATTCTCTGATTGGTCTAGGTGTGAACTTTGGAATATGCCTCAGTGAAAATGTATGGGGACCTTTACTCTCAAAAAGAGACTTTAAAATCAAATGGACACGTACAAAGCTTAGGTTCTTTGAATCAACTCACTGTCAAATTGGTAGTACTATTTATGCTCCAAAAAATCTCAGAGGAAGAAGCTTTCTTCGAGTTGTTTATATTCGAGCAAAGAAAAAGGTGATCACCAAGCAAGATAAACGTCACTTTAATTACTATGCAATCATCACAGATATGAGTGAGAAAGAACTAAGTGACGAAGGTGTGATTAAGTTTTATCGAGGTCGCAGTAATGCTGAGAACTTTATCAAAGACTTAAAGTACGGAATGGACTTTAAGCACTTTCCCTGTCAGTCGATGAATAAAAATAAGGCATGGGGTTTTATGGGAATCGTTGCTTACAACCTTATGAGGTTTGCAAGCTTTACGATAGATAAGAGAGGCTGCTTTTTAAAGAAGGTAAGAACAAATCTTGTTTTTATTGCCAGCGAGATTAGAAAAGGACAAAGAAAAATACGACTTCGCTTTAGTGACAATATTTTCAAGGAGGTGACCCGAAGTTTATGGATACTAGATAGTTTGTTCAAACAGGTTTACAGCCGAGTGGCCTTCAAAACTTAGGTCATTTTCGATCTTTTAAATTCGAATATAAGTAAACCGGTTGAACTACGTGCCCTTTGAAACGGGGCAGACGCCAGGTTGCACGCCCATGCGTCTGTTCTATGCGAGACGTATGAAGAAAAGCTCGATAAAGATGAGACTTCGTGGAGGATTGCGATGAAAAACTAAATTTACGGGAAAAGTAGACGCACGTCTGCCTGCCTGTTGCCCCTCAGGCTGTCGGGGATGTGTGGAAGAAATGGTTTTTGGGAGTTAGCTGCGGATTTGGGTTATAGAAGTTTTGCGAAAGAATTCTTTCCCAATGCAAAGGTTATCGCCGATCACTTCCATGTAGTAAGACTTTTGAATCCTCATATTAATCGTGCACGAAAAGAAGTGACCGGTGATAAGAGAAATTTGAGAATCAGGAAATTACTTCTAATGAACTCGAGACGGCTCGACTATTGGACCCGCTCTGAAATCCATAAGTGGCTTAAGGATCATCCTAAATTACAACAACTCTACTTGGCGAAAGAAGCCCTTCATAAAATGTATCGCTGCAAAGGCAGATGGAGAGCTAAAAAGTCTCTAGGGCTTCTCTTAGATACTTTAGCCTGTTCTAAGTTTAAGGAATTACAAACGCTAAGAAGAACGCTTATGGATTGGCGTGAAGAGATCTTGAATTACTTTGAGAGTCGTATTACAAATGCTCGAACCGAGGGGTTTAACAATGTTTGTAAGCAGCTCCAGAAGCGTGCTTACGGATATAGGTCATTCAAAAATTACCGATTGAAAGTATTGTATGCTTGTAGTTAAAGGCTTGAGGGCGGTGCGGACCACCATTAAGCGAGAAGATCCGAAGACCCAGATCCG
>CATLVA010000334.1 GCA_950060715.1 uncultured Oligoflexia bacterium
GGATAAGACTATTCTTGTCAACAGATTTTGTACTACTTTCAGTAATTTATGATATGTTTATTTCATGCTTGCAAAAATTATAAGGTCTTCAAAACGCGAATTTGATTGTTTAGTGCTTGAATCAAAGCAGGAGCTAAAAGCCGTATGCCTACGTGAGATCATTAAAAAAGAACATCCGGTAGTGGGAGACATTGTTCATCTGCGCCCAATGGATGGAGATGACAGGATGGAGATTTATCTCGTCGAAGAGCGGAAAAACGAAATTTTTCGACGCATAGTGCGATCCAGAAAAAAGAAAGTCATATCAGCAAATTTAGACGCTATTTTAATAATTAGCTCGGTATCAAAACCTGAATACAAACCATTTTTAATTGACCGCTATATCACTAGAACAGTTCAGTGGAATATTCCTGCGATAGTCGTCTTTAATAAAATGGATGAATTTGATGATCAGTTTGACCTAAGCTTTGAAAAGAAGAAGTTTGACTCCTTAGGGGTAAATTACTTTGAAATCTCCAACGAACCGGATTCACCATACTTTAAAGAAATAGATAACTTAAAAAAATTACTCAAAAATAAAACGACAATTTGTTTAGGCCAATCAGGAGTAGGAAAGTCGAGGCTAATCTCGAGCCTCTCAGGAGGCGATATTGAGCTTCTCAGTAAAAGACTGGCCAAAGGTGTTGATAAGGGTGCTCACACTACCACCTGGGCAGAGCTTATAGACCTGGGTGATTTTTTTATGATCGACTCCCCCGGAGTTAGAACTCTATCCATTGTCGATATTGCGCCAGATGAATTGACCGAACTATTTCCGGACTTAGAGCCTCTATTTTCCCAATGTAAATTTGGGGATTGTCGTCACGAAGAAAAAAGTAAAGGCTGTTATTTTCACAGCCTTAATCCTGAAATTGATGATGATCTAATTGTTCTTCACAGACTTCATGCTTACAAAAAAATGCGCGATGAAGCTGAAACGATTCCGGATTGGAGTCGCGGTTAATCCCACTTCGAAAAGAAAATCGCCGCTCTTGGATTAGGATCCATATCATCAGTCATGACTTGGATAATTCCCTGCTCAATATCATACTTACAAAAAGATGCTGAACCAGAATCAATTTGAGTCGACCTTAAAGGTGAAATTCTACTCAGAATTTTTTTGACTTCATCCTTGCTACAACCATTGTTTTCTAAAGAAATTGTTACGATTTTTCGACAATCAGTCTCCACGTCATTAAGAAACTCTTGATAGTTAAAATCAAGACAGGCGGCTGTTGCGTTTAAACTAAAAAATAATCCAAATAATATTAAATGTTTCATGAGGTGGTTTTAGTTAATCAGTTGAAATCAGTAAATATAACTGAAAATTTTATAGATAAGAATTTACTATAACCCAACAATAAATTGCGTTAAACTATTAGACAGAGCACATATAAGGGAAAAAAATGTTTAAACCGGACGATATTCTTGGTTCGAATTTTGGTTGTGAAGACTTCATCAATCAGATCAGTGATCTCTTTTTTCTAGTTGATTTAGATGGCAATATTGTCATGATGAATAGCTCTGCTCACAAGATTTTAAATTGCACCCCAGATAACCTTCCCAAAAAGTTTGGAGATCTTTTTCATGATAGTGAAAAATCGGATGGTATTTTAAATGCAGCAGGGATTGAAGGAATATGTCTCAAGTTCAAAGACTTTAAAAATCATCTTGCATTAATTATTGAAATCACAATCTATGCTGTTAAAGATGATGAACAAAGACTCAAACATTATATCGTGAAAGGAAAAAACCTCAACGAATCGATATTGAAAGAATCAGAGATTCAAAAACAAAGAAATTTTTTAAATGATACCGTCGATAACCTTCCGGCGGTATTTTATGCAAAAGATACAGAAGGGAGATTTATATCAGTTAACACCGCATTTAGAACTCTGTTTCAATGGAGTAATGAAGATGTTATAGGAAAATCTCATTTTGAGTTATTTCCTCCAGAGATCGCAGAGCAATTTCATGCTAACGATCAAGAAGTTATTTCAAAAAGACAAGTTATAGAGTCAGAGGAAAATGCATTTGATCATTTAGGAAGAGAAAGAGCTTATCACTCCTTTAAATTTCCCTATCTCAACCAAAAAGGTGAAGTATATGCTGTCGGCGGAGCTTCGCTTGATATCACGGAAAAGAAAAATTTTGAAAAACAAGCCTATCATAACTCTAGGCTGGCTGCTATTGGAGAGATGGCTGCTGGAATTGGCCATGAGATAAATAATCCGCTTGCAATTATTAAAGGTTTTTTGATTATTACAAAAAAGCTTCTTTCTAAGCCCCATATTGACATGGAGAAAGTAAACAGAAAAATTGAAAAGATGGAGCTCGCCAGCTCTAGAATCGAAAGCATTGTACGAGGGCTTAGGACATTTTCTCGCTCTGAAAATGACGAGACTACCCATTTCAATCCGGTAGAGGTTCTACAAGAATCAATAGATATGCTATCTGAAATCTATGAACAAGATGGCATAGCAATTACCTTTAATAACCGCGCTGATACAGCCTATCTTTTTGGCAACCGAGGAAGATGGCAACAGATCATCATGAACTTATTCTCCAATGCCAGGGATGCTCTCGAAAATATTCCTCAGAAAGATATTTTATTAACAACTAGACTGGTAGATCAAAAATTTATTCTTGAGTTTAAAGACTCCGGCCATGGAATTCCCGACGATATTAAAGATAAGGTCTTCAATCCATTTTTTACTACCAAGGAAGTAAATAAAGGAACAGGAATCGGGCTATCTATGGTGCATACCATTGTCCAACAATTCGATGGAGAAATTTCTGTTTCTAGTGATGAAGGTACGACATTCACTCTAGAATTTCCTTG
>CATLVA010000335.1 GCA_950060715.1 uncultured Oligoflexia bacterium
CGACACGTAGTGAACAGGATTATTCAGTTGAATGTCTAGAGAAGCATGATAATGAGGTTGCCTATACATATAAACATGAGCTCAACGTCACGAGTTTTCATAAAGTAAGTGAACAACCAGTTGATAGGTGTAGTGCTTTCTTCATGGGGATAGATAGAGCGCAAAGACCATATGGAGAAGTTAAGATAGCTGGCAAAGAAATAGGCTCGAATGAATGTTTGAATTTTTGCGAAAATCTTTTTTATGAGAAAACGAGTAGCTCGATGGAAGGTACCTCCGTTGAGATGAGATGCCGTAATGAAGAGAAGATTCTTCTCATTTGTAATGAAGGTTATGGGTGTGGTTAAAAAAGTCTTGCGCAATATTTGAATTATGTTATTAATAGGAGTATGAGGAATTACAATGCTTTCCCATTCAACCTTTCTTTTGTCTTCGCGACTGTCCTAGCGACCATCACCACCCCGTAGGGGGGACATTTAAACAATTTTAGACATTTTCGTAATGAGCGAGGGAGTACCATCTCCTAAGCAGTGATTTATTATTTAAATTGGAGTTTTAAAATGAGTAAATTCATTAATGGCGCAGAGGTGCGCCCAGAGATATTAGACCATAGAGAATTAGGAAAAAGACTTGAGTATTTTTCCTTCCATGAAGAAGCATCGGCCCAGCCGTTTTTTAAGCCAAACGGTTTGAAGTTGAAAGAAAATTTGATTCGCCGCTGGAGAAGAGAACATGAGGGAGCTGGCTATCTTGAAATCGAGAGCCCACAACTTTTAGATCGCTCCCTTTGGGAGTGTTCGGGACATTGGGATCTCTATAAAGAACATATGTTTTTATCTGAGAGTGGTTCGAGATCATTAGCGATAAAACCCATGAATTGCCCAGGAGCCATGTTGGTGTTCAAAGAAAAGAAGAGAAGCTTTAAAGAGCTGCCTCTGCGTTTATGCGAAATGGGTAAAGTTCATCGAGATGAGAACTCGGGATCGGTACACGGTTTAATGCGAGTTAAAGCATTTAGTGTTGATGATGCTCATATTTTTTGTGAAGCAGAACAGTTATTGGATGAAGTTAAAGGTGTGATTAATCTTATCTATAAAATACTGCAACCCTTTAACTTTCCTAAGTTTGAATTTGAACTTTCGGTGAGGGGGAGAAGCAAAATGGAAAAATACCTCGGAGCTGAGGAGGATTGGAATTTTGCAGAATCGATCCTCGCTAAAGCTCTTGAGGAAATGTCTATTCCTTATAAGGTGGTTGAAGGGGAGGCCAAGTTCTATGGCCCGGCAATAGAGCTTCGAATTGGAGATTCATTTGGTCGAAGCTGGCAGTGCTCATCTATTCAAATGGATTTTAATTTATCAGAAAGATTTAAAATTTCTTACCTAGATAAAAATGATCAAAAGAAAGTTCCCTTTATTCTTCATCGATGCATTTATGGATCTCTTGAAAGATTCATGGGAATCCTACTAGAGCATTATCAAGGAGCCTTTCCTGTATGGCTTGCGCCCATTCAAGTTCAAGTTATTAGTTTGGATGAAGATAGTTATGCCGATTCAATTTTTCAAGAATTACGAGACTTGGGGTATCGAGTTGAACTCGACTCACGGGATAAATCTTTGAGTGTTAAAATGAAAGATTTTAGAAAATCAAAAATACCACTGGCGATCATAGTAGGTAAAAAGGAAAGAGAAGATAAAAGTATTTCAATTAGAGAGAGAGAAGGAAAAAGTCATCAATTTAAAGATATCGATTACTTTAAATACCTTCTGAATTCATTATAGGAAAATACGACAGGATACTCATCAGAGCCTGGGTAGTTTGCGCTTATTTTTTGACGTTTGTAGCTTAAAATAAGTCCTATAACTCCTAGGCTAGTATTAAAAGCTATATCAGTTTCACTTGGTCTTATCCCATCAGACTTTGCGGGGTGAGTGTGAATCGAGAAGACTGTGTTTCGTGGGAGATGGCCGTCCCAATTATATCCATTAAGAACTCTTAGGCTTTCGTCCCAAAACTCGCAACTGTATCCCTCTTCTTCTTGGATAACCCATGCAGCGATCTCTTTTAGCTGATTTCTTCTATCGAAGTATTTAGCTTGGGCCGCTAACTCTCTTAGGCAGTCTCTGAGGCTTGGCTGAAGAAGGATCTGATTGATATCTGTTGTAGTTAAGGTCTTTGCAGCTGACCTAGCAAACTCTAAGGCTCTCACATCCGTTTGAGCCCAGGTAAGGCTAGTAAGTAGTGATAAAAAGGTAATGAGTCCGAGTTTTAGCATAACTAAATCTATCACGTTTAGAATTTTATTCTGTTTGAATTGAAAAGTTTACTTATTGAAGAACTACTTAATTTTAATCTCTAAGATCTTGTCCGTTTTGACCTTCTGGTTTTTGATCCATTTAAGTGAATGATTGATAGACATGAATTCTCTTGGACCTATATTTTTTAGCTTAATATTCTTTAAATTTAACTCAGTAGATTTAGTTATTTCTTTTTCAGTCTGAAACTTCGCGTAGGATTTATTCCCTTTAATTATTATGTAGTGGTATTTACCATCGACTAAATCTGCAGACCTTATTAAGTAGTTTTTCGAGGTGGCCACAAGTTTTGAGATTTCGCTTAGTAAGTCTAGATTCTGTTTTTTGACTTCAGTATCTATTAGGTTTGGATCTTTGTAGGCATACCACTATGTACAACTTCCTTATCAAGAACTATACCGTTAATCAGAGCAGTGTCTTGAACTGAGCCTCCTTATTTTTTTTCTACTTTGAGATTATCAAGATCAACAGAATATTTATCGCCGTCTTTTTCCACAATTTTCAGAATTGCATCGACAGATAATTTTGATAGAGGTACACT
>CATLVA010000336.1 GCA_950060715.1 uncultured Oligoflexia bacterium
TTTGAACTTGGAAGTGATATTTCGACAAGAGATAGAGATGGAATCCATAAAACTTTTTCAGGGCTTATGAAAATTTTATTTCCTCACAATGAAGCAACTGAAGAGGAAATTAAAGAGATATTAGAGTTTTCTATTGAAGGAAGAAAACGAGTTAAAGATCAACTGTTACGAATTGACTCAACTTATGCACCTGTTAAATTTAGTTTTACTAGCACATCTAGCAACAAAGAGTTTGTAGTCAAGACATTAGAAGAGCGTGAGTATGCTTCCTATTATAATCAATCAATAGAAGGTACTGAGGAGAAGAAAGATAGAGACCAAGAAGCTTCAGGATCAAGTCAACCAATTTACGAGCAGGTACTTCTTAAGGAAGGAAACTTTACTTATAGTGAAAATCAAAAAGGTATCTCTTATGAAGATATTATTATTCCTTATATAAAAGGAGCCAAGCAAATTCTAATTACTGATCCCTATATCAGACTTTTCTATCAATCAAGGAACCTTATGGAACTTCTTGAAATGATTGTAAAGCACAAAAATGTTGAAGATGAAGTAACAGTAAAGCTAATTACAATTCAAGATGAAAAAAATAAAGATCAACAATTGGAATATTTTAATCAAATGCGCGATAACCTTTCGATTGCAGGGATGAGTTTTATTTGGGAATTTGATCATACAGAGACAATTCATGCAAGACATATAAAATCAGACATTGGATGGAAAGTTATTCTAGATCGAGGTCTCGATATTTTTCAACATTATGATATGAATGATGCCTTCTCTGTTGCCAATAGAAATCAAAAATTTCGACCATGTAAGGCATTTGAAGTGACGTATGTAAAAGACAATATGAAATAGAGAATCAGAAAAATGGATAAGTATAATTTGAATTATTCATTCAATACCGACCTAAGAGAGGCTCCCGAGAACACAAGAGATATATTGCAGTATATTTCAGATAAAAGAGAGGAACTTGAAAAGGTTAATGAGCCGATAGAGCGTGTGAAAATTTTGGGAGAGGTTGGGAGCTATTCCCGAATACTTAAAAACTTGGATCAAGCAGAAAAATTTTTAAATGAAGCCATGGCCTTGATAGATGAGCATGACTTGGGGATAAGATTTTGGGTTCAAAATGGAATTCGCTTAGCGCACATATATCAATGGCAGGGTCGTTACGACATTGCCGAAGAGATGTTTTATGATCTTGAAGAAATGTGCGAACTAAAAAGGGAAGTTTCCGACTACTTGCATTTTGTAATCCAACATATTGGTAAATTTAACTTCCAAATTGGTTCTTTTGAAGTGGCCTTGGAATGTTTTGAAGAAGCTTTGGCGATAAGAGAAAAACTAGGAGATCAGTCTTTAATTGATAGTTCAAATTATGCAATTGCGATGACTAAGGTGGCTATTGAAGAGGACGAGGACAATGTTATAGATTTCCCTATGAAAGGTGATTATGTCGGTGGGGATTTGAAGTCAACTTCTGACTTTTTAGGAACGGTGAAAGATCACTTTGAGGGTGGTGACTTTAGCTCTATTGATGAGATGAATAAAGAGCTAGAAAGAATTTTGGCTAACCAGAATAGTTTACCTTTGTCGCCTTTTCTTGGTTTGTCTCCTCACGATATGCATGGGGTGATGTATTCGCCATTCTCTTTAGACAATAATATTTTTAGTTTTAAATGCGAAGATATAGAGGAGCTAAAGAACATTCCTTTTCTTGCACAAGCGATTTTCTTCCTCAAAAGATTAAAAAAAGATGGGTTTATTAAAGCAACTCAAAAAGGAAACCTATCAAAGGCATTTGTAATCGAGATTTACAATGAGTTTTTCTCGAAAGAAAGATATGCTCGTCAGCCAAATAAAGAAGATGATCTGCCTCAACTTGCAAGGCTTAAACATATCTTGGATATGACGGGCCTGATAAAAAAACGCAGCGGTAAGTTTTCACTGACTAAAAAAGGTGAAAAGCTAGTTGAGAAAGAAGATTTTTTGGAGTTGTTTAAAATTTTGATTGATACTCTTTTTAATAAGTGGAACTGGGGTTTCAGTGACGGTTACTCGGAGCTGCCGCTTATCCAGCAAACTGCTGCCTTTAATCTCCATATGCTGAACAAGAAGGCCCAGAGTTGGGTTTTAGATAAAGAGCTTGGCCAAAGCTACTTAGAGGCATTTCCAATGCTCGTACATGAAGTTGGGGATAGTTATTTTGGGCCAGAAAAGGAAGTAATTAATTGTTTTTGTACCCGTTTTCTTAATCGTATGTGTTTGCCGCTTGGTCTGCTTGAGATTAAAGAAGAGGGAAAGGGCTTTGATAGAAAGGAGTTTTATCAGGTGACTCCGCTTTTTAAGAGTATGTTTAAGTTTAAATTATAAAAATAGAGAGAAATAGTGACAGAGTTATCAAATCCATTTTCAACAGGTTCAGGGGGAGCAACTTTTGAGGGAAGAGTTCAATCTTCTTTTTTCGTTACAATGTTATGCAATGGCTTTGTTCCTGGAGTTCCTGATGGTGATATCACCAAAATAAAACTACAAGGTAGAATTGAAGGGTATGAGACTGACGACTGCGTTCTTTATATCCAAAGTGGTAATGATTTTGAGCGAAAATTTCTTTGTCAAATTAAGCACAGTCTATCGTTTACGAAATCAGATGAAACATTAAAGGAAGTATTGAGTTCAGCATGGAGTGATTTTACGAATGCCAGTGTGTTTGATCCTTCCAAGGATATTCTTTCTCTAATAACGGGGCCACTAAGTAAGATTGATACTGAGCATGTTCGACCAATATTATCTTGGGCTAGATATGTTGAGACAGCTCAAGATTTTATAAATAGAGTTGGGTCTAGC
>CATLVA010000337.1 GCA_950060715.1 uncultured Oligoflexia bacterium
AGTTCGAGAAGACAATAAAATTTTATACAAAAAGCTTAAATTTTTTTAGTACCTCACCACAGGAATAGGGATCGGTGGGATATCCAGTTCATGCTCATTCTTTACTGTTTTTTGCTCTGCTGCTTCGGTCAATTCGTTATCAATTTCATTGTCAAGGTTCTCTACTATGCCTTGGGCCTTTTCCTCTTCCCATTGTTTTATTTCCAAGGCAACGCTACCTTGGCTACAGTTAGAAAGTTCCGCTATTTTTCTATAGGTCAAGCCTTTAGAGTGAAGACGGCGAATTAAAGCCGATGGACGGGTTTTCTTTCTTCCAATTCGTACTCTATGCTCTTTAGCGGCCTTAAGCCCATTAACAACTCTTTCTCTGATCAAATCTCTTTCGAGTTGGCTTATTGAGGATATAATCGAAAAGATGGCCACTCCTAATGGGGTATTTGTATCGAGGTTCTCTGTTGTACTAACAAAGGCAACATCCAAAGATTTAAAAGTTTCTAAGGCCCGTAGCAAGTGGCTGGTTGATCTTGCATACCGTGAGAATGAATAAACAACGACTCGCTCAATTTTACCTTCTTCAACGTCTTTCATCATTCTATCTAAGGCAGGACGGGAAGCTTTTGCACCTGAAATCCCATCGTCTTCATAAATGACGTAGTCTGTAATTTCTTTTTGAGCACAATATCTTCTAAGGGCTCGTACTTGGGCATCAAGGCCAGAAGCTTGCATTGATGTTGAAGTTCTGGCGTAGAGTGCTGTGACTTTTTTGTTAGTTTGTTTTTTATTTTGATTCATAAATTGGCTCCAAAATAGGGTTAAATTTGAACCTTCCTGTGAGCCTTTCCTAAGTTACTATTTTGTTAATTTGGTAGTGAAATCCCCAAGTGGTGATAAACCTTCATTTACTTTTTCAAAAGTTTCAATACGAAACTCTGAAACCAAGTTAGGGGCCATAAAAAAGCCCGATGCCAGTAAGATAATGGCCATTACTATTTCTGCTACAATTTTCATTTTTTGCCCTCCTTGTGGCGATTAAAAACATCTTGAACGGTTGTTTTTGACCACTGGCCTCCTCGCTTTGACGGGGTGCCATCGGAGTTAAGAACTTCTGCGATTTTGCGAAAAGACTTCCCCTGAGTTTTTAATCTGATTATTTTTTCGATGACTTTCTGTTCAGCAAGATGAGGAATTCTAAGTCGCCCCGCCGCAAGGCGCTCTCCGTACCTTGGAGTTGTCGATTTATGCTTTAACTTTTTGATATCTTCTTTTTCTAAAAAGGTACTGATTGCAGGCCTTGAATAACCACTTAAATCAGCAATCTGATAGCTTGAAAGGTCAAAATCTATATACAACTTCCGCAAAATCTCGCGATTTTCGCTTGTATTCCCCAGGAAATGTGTAATAAAAACAGAGACATAAGTGGTGGTGCTGAGTGGTTCGTCCAGCCTTGGACCTCGGCTACCATTTTTCGGACTTCATTCTTTCACTTATTTTAAGATCCCTAGCTAATCACTTTTAACTATTAAGACTCTACGATTCTTCTCCCTTAATGGTGGACTGCACCGCACTCAAGCCTTATCAACAGGCATATAGAACTCTCAATCGATAATTATAAAAGCTCCTATAACTATAAGTCCGCTTCTGGTGCTGCTTACAGACAGTATTAAACCCTTCGGTTCGGGCATTGGTTAACCGACTTTCAAAGTAATTTAGTATTTCCGGATGTACTCGGTCGATAGTGGATAAAAGGTCTCGAATTAACCTTTTCTCATTCAAGGCTATAAACTTTTGAGTAAGAAGCGACATCAAAACTCATTATTCAAATAATATAAGGGGAATTTCAATTTAGTAACGTGGAGATCCGTGATTAGATGCAAGCGCCAAAATCACTTAACAAGACCATTTAGCAAACCAGAAATACAAGATTTCACCTTATCAGGCTCACTTACCTTTTCACCCCATTTTCTTGGAATAGATGCCATAAATTTTTTTAAAGCATCCTCTTTTGAGGGCCTTCGCTGTAAGCTACCAGAGTCAACAATAACCCACTTTTTCTTATGCCAGATGAGATTCTCACTATTTAGATCCCCAAAATACATACTCTTATTAGATAATGAACTAATTAGGCTAGCCAATTGTTTCATTTTAGTATCATCTTTAGGGTATCCTTTAGCCTCCCAAGCCTTCAAAGCTTTATCTGCTCTAACCCCGTCAATATACTCTTTAACAATTAGCTCTGGGCCACTTTCAATAATTTTAGCATGTGGAACTTTCGCCTCTGCATATTGTTTATTCTTCTTTAACTCTTTTTCAAATGAATTTTTTGTTTCAATACTATTATCAATAGGAACCTTTAATGCTACAAACTTTCCATCTTTGGTCTCTGCTTTGTAAACGACACCGCGCTTACCACGACCTGCCTCTTCCACAATTATATACTCTTCACCGGCGGGAGTCAGAACAACTTCTCCAGGTTTGTATGTTTGACCAGCAAACTGGATTGCCTCTTTATTTAATTTCCTTTTATTAGATTTTTTCGCATTCTTCTCTTTAGATGATTTTTTATTAAGTTCACTTAGAGCATTTCTAACAACTTCCCTATCAGGTCCAAGTTGCTCTAGATACTCTGTTTTAGTAACTTCCAAAAATGTTTTCATATAAGGATCAAGAGTCCCTTCATCATAAAGAGAATGAGCTTCAGCAATAGACTCCATCAAATCTTTATCATGCTTAAACTTAACAAGCATACTTTTCATCAGACTTTGATACTTTTGATTTTTTCGCTCTGAAAAAAAGGAATCCATCAAAGGATCGACGACGGACTCGTCACCAAGTTTTATGATTACTTTA
>CATLVA010000338.1 GCA_950060715.1 uncultured Oligoflexia bacterium
ATCTAATCCCACCTTTAATCACTTGTTGTTTATAAGAGCGAGGAAGGTTAATTCCATACAATTTTCCGCCATTATCTTTTATCGCTTGAATTATAGGTGCGTATTGAAGGTTTTGGGCACCAGCTGTTTGCTCAATGAATTCTTTAGCATCTATTAAATTGGCCAGGAATTGAAAATAGACTTGATCGATTTGAGTTTGATCAGTGTGATTGAGAAATTCCCAGTGAACAGAAAAATCACTAGTACGCCTTGCCTGATTCACTTTTTCATTGATGATTTGCGCTTGTGCTTTTTGAATTGGCGGATGATTATGAAATTCACCTAAGGCAATGGCCCCTTGATCAGGTAGTTCTGCAATAAATTCTTCCATCGATAAATAGCGCTGGCTTTTAGGATGATAAATCTCTTTAATAGAGGCAAGAGAACAACTGGTATAAAGGACGATACTTAATAGGCTAAATAATTTCATGCCTAATTAAAGCAAAAAGGTATCTTTTGGTCAAAAACAGCTGCAGCTAGAATTAAAAATATCACCTGAATTTAGGCACTTACTGCCTTTGTCTGTGATACATTGACTGATATTTTCCCAAAGGTATGCGCATTCGCCACTTGATATAAAAAGCTCTTCTTGGAGCTGGTTATTTTGGTCAAATAGGTCGAGCTTATTAAAATAGCTCTGGCAATCAAGCACATAATGATAATTAGTACTTTTAGTATTCGTTATTTTAAACACTCCTTCAAAGTCGTCGTAATTGCTGATTTGGTTCACGATTTTTGAACTTGCAATAACTGCGAAACTGCTAAAGCAGGCCATTATGAGAATGAGTGTTTGTTTTTTCATAAGTACTTATTCGGAAAACATAACTATTCTCCGAATAAATACTTTAACTATGGCAAGGTTTGCTTAGTGACGATGAATTTTATCTTTTACTTGAGTTTTGTGTTTGGCCAGTTGCTTTTCAATTTTAGCAAGTGCCACATCAAAAGTTTTGTAGAGGTCGCCGTCAGTGGCCTGGGCATTTAAATCGAGGTTCTTACCTGTAAGGTGAATATGCGACGACTGTTCATGTCCTTGTACTTCACATGTCCAAACCACTCGAAAATCACCTTCAAAATACTTCTTAAGTTTCTCAGCTTTCTCGCCAATCTTTCCCTTTAGCGCTTCAGTTGAATCAATGTGGTGGAAATTAATTTGTAAGTTCATACAGACTCCTTTGCTTAAGATATTACTCTTAATGGATGACTATTATATGACTTTGATCATATTGTGAGAAGACTATGACCATGTTTTGAATTGTCATTTTAATGCAAACTTTAGTCAAAGGAGTGCAAATGCAAGAGTTTAAAACATTAACAGTTGATAGCTTTACCACACCATGTCCATTGGCGGTAAAAGAATGGACGAGCTTAAAAGAAGTTGATCATATGATGAAAGATTCGCAGATTCGACATCTTCCAGTTCTTGATGGCGACGGTATTTTAAAAGGGATCATAACTGAACGAAATATTGTCCCCTTATTACTTGAGCTAAATAGTGAACTTAAAGCGAAAGATATTATGGTGGATAATCCTGAGTCTGTGCGCACTGGAAGTCTTTTAAGTGAAGCTGTCTTTTTGATGTCAGAAAAAAAGATCGGCTCGCTTTTAGTACTAGATGAGCAAGGCAAACTAGATGGGATATTTACTAGTACTGATGCCTTAAATGCCTTAGTTGAAGTATTGCGTGGTGAGGTCTTTTCTTAATTGCAATACTCAATTTTATCTATACACTTGATAATATGAGTATTGTATTTGAAGTAAAAAATCTAAAAAAGAAGTACGGCGATTTTCTTGCGGTAAATGATATTTCCTTTTCGATTGAAAAGGGAAAATGTTTTGGTCTTTTAGGTCCAAATGGCGCAGGAAAATCTACCACCATAGAATGCATTGAACAGATTATCGACTATTCTGAGGGTGAAATATACTTTGAAGGAAGTCTGGTTAAAGAAAAGACGTTGGCCAATTTCGGAATTCAATTTCAGCAAACCTCATTGCCCGCTAAATTAAAAGTTAAAGAAGTTTTGGAATTCTTTAGTTCTCTGTATCAAGACGCTAGAGATATGAGTGAGCTCATTGAGTTATGTCACCTAACGCCATTTTTAAATCAATACCATGATAAGATTTCAGGAGGACAGCGCCAAAGACTTCTACTGGCGGTGGCCCTTTGCCATAAACCTAAATTACTTATGCTCGACGAACCGACTACAGGTCTTGATCCACAAGCGAGAAGAAATTTATGGGAGCTAGTTAAGCGTATTAAACAAGAAGGCACGACTGTCATTCTCACCACTCATTATATGGATGAAGCGTTTGAGCTTTGTGATGAGATCGGAATCATGGATCACGGTAAGATGATTGCAACGGGTAATCCTAAATTTCTTTTAAAAGAAACTTTCGAAACAACTGTATTAGAAATTCCCTTAGAGGTCATAAGCGAAGAGCAAGTAAACTTACTCTCTAGCGATATTCATATTGGGGATCGCTTTTATGAAGTTACCGTTAAAGACCTGAATGGGGCCCTAGCAAAACTTGCGGTATTAAATCTCGATTTATCAGGAATCAATATTCGTCAAAAGAATTTAGAAGATTTATTTATTCACTTAACTGGAAAGGATCTTCGCTCATGAATTTTAGTTTTAAAAGAGTCCTCGCTGTTATTAAAATTAGAAACCGAGAGTTTTATCGTGATCTAGGGGCCCTTGGTTGGGTTATCTTGTTTCCATTAATCATGGTTTTAACTTTTGGTTATGTTTTTGATGTAGATAAAGGGGGAGATTATAAAA
>CATLVA010000339.1 GCA_950060715.1 uncultured Oligoflexia bacterium
GGCCGCAATAGAGGAGGCAGCATAAAGTCCACCTGCAACCATATAAACAGTGTTTCTTGTTTTGTGAGCCTTTTCTCTAGCTTCTTCTTGTTCTATTTGAAAATCAAACGCTCGAGTTTGATTCTGCGTAATAGTCTCAACTCCTTCACTATCTTCCAATGTTGTTTCGTTTACATCTTCCTTATATTGTTTCGTAAGCTTTGAAATGGATTTCTTATATGAGTTTTGAGCTAGCATTTCTCCTAATATTGATGTCACCCCACCACCCAACATTAACCACACAGAAGTTGAACTACATTTACCGAGACTCTCTTTCGAGTTGTATAAAACATAACCAGCTCCAAGAGTGATAATACCAGGAATGATATAGCTAGACTCAGGATCCTTTCCCGCTTCAAGGTCTTTTGTGTCGTCAGTGACATTTTTATCAAAACATTTTTGGGCGTCAGCCCCTTCAAGACCACTACACTCAAGAGCTTCAGTCTTATTGTCTACAGTAGAGCTTGCTAGAACACAGCGATTCAAACTATTGTCATAAACTTGACCTTGGGGACAGACCGAGTCTTCAGCGAAACAGATATGCATAAACAAAAAACAGAATAAAATTTTCTTCAACATAATCAAACCTATCGGCTAAGTTACCGTATTTATTTAATTATCACGTAGGACTTGTCTAGGCACAAGAAACTAAGGTAAAACATTGAAATTATTCGTTTATCAATTTCTTATGGGGCCAATAAAATGGGCAAAATTAGGTATTTATTCAGTTTGTTGATCTTAACTAGCTTTTCCCTGGATGCATCCGCAATTGAGGCAGGAGATATTCTATTACAACCTCTTAAGTGTTGGAGTTGTTCTTTAATTGAGCAGCAAGAAAATTCAGAGTTCTCTCATGTGGGAATATATTTGGGACAAGACCAAGTGGCAGAAGCCTATTTTGATAAAGTTAAGATTGTGAGCCTCGCAGAATTTATGAAAAAAACTGATCCAGCAAGGTTTGTTTTGGTGAGAAGGTTAGTCGTTCAACCCGATGAATTTGAAAGAAAACTACGATTGGAAGTCGATAAACTATTAGGTCTGACGTATGATCGCTGGTTTTTATGGAATAATGATAAAATCTATTGTTCCGAACTTGTTTATAAGGTTCTTGCGCCAATTGTAGAATTGAGGGATCTATCTCCAAAAGAGATGTTATTCGATGTAAATCCTGAGCATTGGGATCGGTATTTTAGGGACCAAACTCCGCGTGGACAATTAGGTATTTCCCCTGAAGATTTTAATCTAAGTTCTGACTTCATTTCTGTCGAGAAGTTAGAACATGTACGATATTAAAAAACTAAACTTAAAATTAAAAACTAACTGGAAGATTTCTCGTAATAGCTCTCTTGAAAAAGAAAACTATATTTTGAAATTTAATGACTATGAATCCGAAATCGCTCCGAATGTACGCTATTATGAAGACTCAAAGTTAATTGAGAGTCACTTTAAGGAATTAAAGAAGACGACGAAAATGAACCTCACTTGGTGCAATAGCTTCCAGTCTGCGATCAATAACGTACTTTTGAAAAACGAATTTCAAGGAGATTTACATAAAGCTCTAGAGATTCCAAGAGTCGAAGCCGTGAAAACCTCATTTTCGATTCCAATTATGGAAGAGAGTGAGGTCGAAGAATACTTAAAGAAAAATTCCTCATTTCATTTTTACAAATTAAAAGTACAAGATGAGAGCTCTCTTGGATTGTTAAAAAAGGTTTCTCAATTAACTAATAAACCTCTTCGAGTGGATGCGAATGAAGGTTTCAAGAGTCTTCAGGCATTTTTGGAATTTCAAGATCAAATCAAAGACTTAAATATCGAGTTTATCGAACAACCTTTTTCGGTTGGTATGGTTAACGAGTATTTAAATCTAAAACCAAAAGCTCTATTTCCTATTTTTGCTGATGAATCAGTTCTACTTGATTTTAAAGGGGAGAAGTTTCAGGCCATGTTTGATGGGATAAATGTCAAAATTATGAAATCTCGAGGGCTTGAAAATGCGAAAAGACTGCTACTTAAAGGCAAGCAATTTGGTCTAAAAACGATGATCGGTTGTATGATTGAAACTTCGTTAGGAATAAGTGAAGCCATGACCTTGGCGGCCCTAGCAGATTATATTGATTTGGATGGTACAAATAAAATAACTGATGAGGATCCTGACAAAACACTCTATTATAAAACAACTCTCTATTTAAAATCTCTTCCAAGAAAAGAGGAAGATGATCTTTTATATGATCCAAATGCTAAAAAGAAAATCAATTATATCCAGGGAGTAGAAAAAAATGAACAAGGAGATGTTCAGTTCTCTACAAGCACGGGGTTTATTGATTCTACAGTTTTAACTGAATTTTGCGATGAGAGTGAAAATGTACTGGAGCAAATGGAAGAAATCATCGCAGGGATTGAAGATGGGGAGAAGCCTTTTGATGAGCTTAGTAAATACTCTGCACATGTCGGAGGTATTATGGGGACATCTTCAGTATTGGCCCTTGAAGGGATAAGTAAGTTTTGTCTCTTAACAAAATCTATTGCCGATCATATTCAACTCTACGGAGATGAGCATAAAGACTTAAAAGAAATTGTTGTGGGAGTCCTTGGTGATGCCACAAGTTTCTTAACCACTTTGATGCAAGAAATTCGAGAAGGTGATGAATCTACTCTTAAAAATATTGGTAAAGAGGGTTTCATTAAAAGACTTCAGTGGCTCTCAGAGAAATTTAGTATCACCCAAGAGCAGCTGAGAGAGCAAGGGGGACAAGAGAAAAAATTAGAA
>CATLVA010000340.1 GCA_950060715.1 uncultured Oligoflexia bacterium
TAATTGAAAAGACAATGGCCACTCCAGATATGATAGATTTTTTGATGGGAATTAAGAACAAGCTCAAAATAATTAGGACCCAAATAATTTGAGAGTTCGCCAAATATTGAAAAAGCACCGTACCTGTTAAAGTAGCACCAATGACACTACCCATTGTTCCAAAAAGTGAAATTAGTCCGCTTGCTTTTCTAGCGCTCATATTGATAGAGGAAACATAAAAAGGAAATAGATAAGATAGCAGTATGGCACTTGGGGCAAAAAATAATGAAGAAATTATCAAATTAAAAATGCGACTTGAGGTGAGGCTACTCGTTACAGTAAAGATTGAAGGGTGAATTAGCAATAAACAGAGAAATATAATATTGATCACCGTGATAGTTTTTATTTTGTATTGAGTAAATGCTGAGAGTGAGTAGCCAATACTGATTGCAGTGAGGAAGACGCAAATTAATGTTGTCCAAGTGAGGTGAGAAACTCCGAAATAGGGAGCCAATAACCGTGGGGCCAAAATTTCCAAAGATAAAGTCACAAAGCCTGCAATAAACGCGCGAAATAAAATTATATTCATTTAATGAGGCTAACAAATATGTTAAAAAAAGCCTACGCTCGAGCGTGAAGTTTGTGAGAAGGAGTCATGGTGAAAGCAATTTATAAAGAATTAATAGCAGCTGGATTAGAGTTTTATGAAGCTGCAGAGCAGCAGGAGCCTAGCAGTCTTTTACATCCCAATGAGCTGAGAGAAAGAATTAATTTAGAACTCCAAGAAAATAGTGTCTCTTCGCTCGAAATTAAAAATTTTGTATCTGATTATTTTAAATATTCTACGAATACTATTCATAAAAAATATATGAATCAGCTTTGGTCAAAAGTTGAGCTTTCAAGTATCGTTGGCGAGTTTTTAACCACCGTTTCCAATACTTCCATGTTTACCTATGAGGTGGCTCCTGTGTTAACTCTAATGGAGCAACAGATGATCGAACGAATTTCAAAATTTGTATGGAATGAAGATGTGAAGGCCGATGGAGTTATGACTAGTGGAGGATCAGCTTCTAATTTGCAAGCGATGATGGTCGCTAGAAATACCCGTTTTCCGAAAGTAAAAGAAGAGGGGTATCTTGGATACGGAGAGTTGAAACCTATTATTCTTTGTGCTGATAATGCACATTACTCAGTTAAACGTGCTGCTAATATTTTAGGGCTTGGACACAGAAATTTAGTCGAAGTGAAAACTAATTCAAAAGGGATCATGCAGGCAGATACGGTGCTTGAGACCTTG
Organism: uncultured Oligoflexia bacterium; assembly: GCA_950060715.1. Next base: position 1,277 of record CATLVA010000340.1, read on the forward strand.
GATGAACTTCAAAGTCAGGGGCATAAGCCTTTTATGCTTATTTCTACTGCGGGAACCACAGTAGAAGGGGCGTTTGATGAACTTGATAGTTTAGGTACAGTTTGTCAGAAGCATAATCTATGGTTTCATATCGATGGTGCTTATGGTGCTAGTGTTCTCCTAAGCGAGAAGTATCGCTATAAAGTGCAAGGTATTTCCCATTGTGATTCGATTTCTTGGGACTTTCATAAAATTCTTGGAATGAATTTAACATGTGCGTTTTTGTTGATTAAAAACAGAGGGCTTCTAAAATCAACTCTGACTTCCGGTAATGATAGTTATCTTTTCCATGAAGAGGATAATGAAATCGATCAAGGACCAAAGTCACTCCAATGTGGGCGAAGACCGGACATTATGAAGCTCTGGTTGAGCTGGATGATGGAAGGAAGGCTAGGGTTGGAGGCAAGGGTTGATGCCATGATTGAAAGTGCTCAGGAGTTTAGCCGATTGGTAACTACTTTTGATGAATTAGAGCTTATGTTTGAGCCGCAATTTGTAAATATCTGCTTTCGATTGAAAAATAAGGATATAAAAAATGTCCGGGAAAAAATGTTAGAGAGAGGACTAGGTTTCATTAATTTTTCTGAGGATGAAAAGGGCACTTACTTAAGGATGGTTGTTAGCCGTCCAGACTTAAGTTCAGCTGATCATAAACAAATCTTAGATACGATTGTAAGCTTAGCAAACGAGGCGTGAAGTATGAAAACCAACCAAGTTGCTTTGAGAAAATATAGAGTAGGTGATGACAAGTATTTGAGAGATTTAGATAGTGATCCTGAAGTTATGAAATACTTAACAAATGGCACTCCTAGTGATGACAAAGAAATTGCTCGAGCTAATGGAGTTATGCTGGAGTGGAATAATAAATTTGAGTCCAAGTATGGCTATTGGTTGGCATTTGAAAATGAATCAAACGATTTTGTGGGGTGGTTTCATTTAAGACCATTAAAGGATCATCCAGATGATATTGAAAACTTAGAACTTGGTTACAGGTTGAAAAAGTTGTACTGGGGAAGAGGAATCGCATCAGAAGTGTCTCATAAGTTTATTGATCTTGCTCGCAGTTATAGTGATTGTCGAAATATTTGGGCCTGTGCAATGGCAGTCAATACCGGCTCAAGAAAAGTGATGGAGAAAGTTGGACTTAAGTTTGATAGAGATGATACATATCAGCCTTACCCAACCGAAGATAAGCATTGTGTTTGGTATAAATTGGCCTTAAAATAATGTTATGGAAATGCGCTTTAAACCAGATTCACATATCGTTTACGACGCAGATAAGGCGGAGTTAATATTTTTTAATATTACCGGTGACAAAGTAATTATACTTTCAGGTGCAATAGCAGAGTTCTTCTCTAAAGTAGAGCAAGCTGAGCAATTTAAATTTGAGCAACTTCTTGACGATTTTCAAGCTGCATATGATGACTATGATTCATCTGAAGTGAAATCAAGATTCCAAGAAATAGAATCGAGTTTAAGAGAC
>CATLVA010000341.1 GCA_950060715.1 uncultured Oligoflexia bacterium
ACGTTGAGCGATGGCTTCTTCAGTTGAGTTTCGGTTACTTTTTAAGGTAAAGCCTAGTTCCTCAAGAGCTAAAGTTACGCCAATATGCCACGCTGCAGCTTTGACGACTCCTCCTGAAAGAACGAGAGCTATTTTTTTATTTTTAAAATCTTCTAATTGATACTTTGTCATAATACTTAAATTTTGCACATTTCGGTTAAAATTGTACAATAATACCGAAGTTTGGCTAATCAAAAAAGGTGACCAATGGAAGGTAAATGGCTGAGCATAATTGAATATGCAAACTATAAGAAGAAATCTATTTCAACCGTACGCCGCTATATCAAAGCGAACAGGGTAAAATACCGCGAAGAGCAAGGTAAGTACTACATCTTCTGTAAGAACTATTTTGATCAAGAAACGAATCGAGAAATGATGGAACTGAAGCTCGAAAATGTTCGTTTAACAAAAGAAAATAGGTCTTTGATGGAAGAGTTATCAGAATTAAAGATGTTAGTGGCTTTGTATGAACAAGCACCTAAGCAAACTAAAACTCTACCAAGCGTTCCAACAAATATATGAAAAAGATTTTATTTTTCCTCGTTTTCGTTGCATCTCTAGCACGTGCTGAGTCCTATAGCATGCGGGATTGTATGCTTCTTCCAATCACAGACACTGCAGGTAATTCTCTTGGGTACACAGTATTTGAAAAAGTTGAAAGACAACTTAAAGAGCAGGGCTGGTGCGAGTATAAATCAAGTTCTGAAGTGATTGAGATATTTAGTAAGTATCGTGATAGGCTGCCTGAATACTTGAAAAATGAGAACGTTTTAAAAACTGTTGCTGACAGGTTACAGGTTGGAACTTTGATTCGCGTAGAAATCAAATATGAAGTTGATAAACTTGAAGTTAGTTTAGACATCATTGGTGAAAATGGAAAAGACATCTATATGTCTGAGAAAACAATCATTAATTCCATGGACGCTGATCTGGCGACAAATACTATTAATAATTGGCTAGAGCTATATGAAGCGACCATTCCTTATGATGGTAAAGTTATTGGAGTTCTTGGTGATCAAGTAACATTTGTTGTTTCTAAAAATAAAACTTTAAATATCGGACAAGAATTTAAAATTAAAAGACTACAAGGTCAGAAAAGGCATCCACTTCTAAAAAAAGTCGTAGAGTGGGATTCCATAGTCATGGCGCGAGGAAAGATTTTTAACCTCTCTCGTGGTCAGGCCCTTGGTGTTATTAAGACTTATATGTCTGAGAAGAAGCCAAAAACAGGTGACTGGATTAAGCTTGAAGAATTTATTGCTAAAAAAGGTGGGCTTGATACAAGGCTGAGTAAGGTTGAACAAAACTCTTATGGAAGGCTTGGTGATCTATCACTGTCTTTTTTAATTTCCTCTCACACCGCTTCTACTAATGCGGTTTCAGGTAACAACAAAATGTCTGGCTTGGTTTATGGTATCTCTGCAGATGTTGAGGCTTGGATCACAAGAAACTATGTTGTGTTAGGTGAGTTTGGAATGAAAGTAGGAAACCTTGAGAGTTCTTCTGGAGATCCAGATCAAGATACTTCGGGTCAAAATATGATTCACTATAAAGTGGGAGCGGGATATAAATTTCTCCCGATGGGGTTTTTCTATGGTCCACAAGTGAATGTCTATGGGGGCTATGCTAGTTACTCCTATCAAATGGATACTTCGGCAACTGATGGATTTAGTACAAATACTTTTTCTGGTATCTTGCTTGGTGCTGGAGGTAGTATTCCTTTGCAAAAAGGTTTAAGAGTTTTTGGCTCAGGGGAGATCATGCCATTTGCGGATTTCTCTGATGATGAGAATGTATTTGGAACATCTAAGACTGTAACTTCCATGGCCTTCAAAATTGGTGCCCAATATTTATGGAGCCCAACGATGAGACTTATGGGTGCGTTTGAGGTAATTAATAACTCAGCTAAAACCAATGGTTCGAACTCTGAAATTAGTTATAGTGACAATAATTTCAAAGTTGGGGCTGTTTTTACTTTTTAAAAAGACTAATTCATGAATATCGTTTTTGCCATCAGCATAATTATCCATGCGAGTGTGTTCCTATTGGCGACAACACTCTTTGTAGTTACCTATAAAAAAGAAAACTATAAACCAACTCAAGCAATCGCTTTTTTCTTAAGCACTATTTTCACGGCATTTATTAATGTAATTATAGTTGTTATTGCCGTCAAAAATCTTGATGGGCTTCAAGGTTCACGGTTGGCCGTTATGGGTTATACGGCGTTCCCAGTGATTCCTACTATCTTTGGATTACTTTCTTATTCAATCGTTCAGACGATCAATAGGGGATTTAATAATAAAATTCGCTACGGCGCGGTCTTGCTTGGAATTATCGTCGCTGCACCAGTGAGCTACGCTTTAGGAGCACTTTTAACTTTATCCGGAATAGTATGAATAAAATAAAAGAACTTGAGCAAAAGATAATTAAACATAAGACTCTATATTATCAGGGAAAACCTGAGATTTCTGATTTTGAATACGATGCTATTGAAGAAGAGTTAAGAACTTTAGATCCAACTAATAGTATTTTAGATATGGTTGGAACTGAGTTCTTTACTGGTGAAAAGATTGAGCATGAACACAAAATGCTTTCTTTAAATAAAACCTACAAGCTAGAAGATCTTATTAAGTGGAAGGGCGACGAAGAGTTGGTTTCTACATTTAAAATTGATGGCTCAAGTTGTTCTCTTGTATTTAAGGGAGGAAAACTTCAAATTGCTAAGACCCGAGGGGATGGAAAATTC
>CATLVA010000342.1 GCA_950060715.1 uncultured Oligoflexia bacterium
CGGGTTTTTGATCAGTATCAGTAAAGAAATACCTATTAACATTATCTAAGAGCAGAGGTGATAAATTAAAAATTAAAAAGGTTACAAAGAGCATAAAAAACTTAGAAAAAAGAAGATCTTTTTTTCTAAGCATTAATTTAAGAGATAGTGAATTAAGAAAGTTATTACTTTTGAAATACTTAAAAAAATGAGGCAATAAAAAATACGTAAGACCACTGACAATGATAAGTCCCAAAACGATCAAAGGTGCCCAGACGATGGAATTTGTTTGTAGATATAGAATGAAGTTTAATATCAAAAGAGGAAATACATTTAAAAGAGTATAACTCTTTCCATTAATTTTTGATAAAATGATTGGAAAAATTATCGTTAAAATAAATATAAGAAATAAGAACATAAGTAGAAATGGAAAATTTTGAATAAGATCAAAATCAACAAATTCAGAATAGTTTAACTTTAAATACGAAAAAACTACTTTTTGAACAAGAAAACTCACTCCTACTGCGATAAAAAAACATAGAACACAAAATGAAGAATATAGGGATAAGAGTTTTATCTTACTTAGACCTATAAACTTATAGATAGATATGTTTTCAGACTCATTAGATAAGAAATGTCTAAAAATATAGTAAAAAGAAGTCATTGATATTAATAAACCAAGAATAAATATTAATTCAGAAAAGTCTAAAACGAGCTTAATACTTCTAGCAACTTGATTATTAGCGTTGATTGAAGACTTGTATCTAAGCTTAATATCACCTACTTTCTCTCTAAGAACAGAAACATCTTCATCACTTAAAGTCTTATCAAGTTTATAAAGGTAATTGTAGAAAATCGTCTTCCCAAATAGTTTCATCTCTTTTCTACTTTCAAGGTCAATTTTTATATAAGCACGAGGAGCGATTGAGCCCACTTGGATATTTTGATTGATATCTTTTTTTAAAATATCCTTAACGATATAAGATGAGTCTGCAATTTTAACTTCATCACCAGGCCCTAAACCTAGTTTTAAACTAGCTTCTTTACTTATAAAAACTTCATGACTCTTAAGATCACTTATTTTAAGTCCCTCATTGCTTTCAATAACACCGTAAAACGGATAATTACCATTTATATAGCGAACTTGAACAAGAGACATATTCTCTTCATTAACCGCCATTGAAAACATTGAAAGTAATTCAACCTTATCTTGCAGGCCGAATTGTTTAAGATATTGGTCTATTTTTTTTATAGACTCATCTCTTGGCGTTATTCGAGATGATACTCTAAAGTCTGCACCAAGAAGCTCTTTTCCTTTTTCTACTAATCGCTGATTTTGCTCCTGAACTTCTCTGAAAAATTGAGCAAGGGTTTCATCCCCCTCATTTTGTGCATCTTCTATATATTGTCTGCAGATCTCGCTTCCCTGAGCTGCATGGTAGACGACGCTAATTAAATCATAATTTTTATCTTTAATTGGAATAGCCATATTTTTCTCCTAAAATTTGATGAATTTACAAGAATAGGCGGTTATTCAACTTGATAGGCTTATGATTTCGCTGTGTTATTTTGGGATCCTTTGGAGATTGTTGGGTTTCGTAGACTCAACCCAACCTAGCCTATTTTTAAAAAACCACGGGATCAACTAACTTAAAAAAAAGGGCAGATTTATTTAATTAACTAAAATAAACCCGCCCCATTTTCGATATCAAATCCGGCTAATCAGGTCCGCTGGCGTTGATGTTTGCCTTCGGCGAATTCCTCAATGGCTTTGCTGCAGAACGCTTCGAGATCATCAGGTTTCCGGCTGCTCACCAGCCCTTGCTCCACCACGACTTCCTGATCCACCCAGTTGCCACCTGCATTCTGAATATCGGTACGCAGACTTGGCCAGGATGTGAGTTTCCGCCCATGAACAACATCTGCCTCTACTAGCGTCCAAGGGCCATGACAGATCACAGCCACTGGTTTCTTTTCGGTAAAAAACGCACGGACAAACTCGACTGCACTTTGATCCATACGAAGCGCATCCGGGTTGGCTACACCGCCGGGCAGTACCAAGCCATCATAATCTTCGGCTGATGCATCAGCGACGGTTTTATCCACCTGAAAGGCATCACCTTTATCGAGATGGTTAAAGCCTTGGACTTTGCCATCTTTCAAAGCTATCAATTCCGTTTCGGCGCCTGCAAGCTTGATCTGCTCCCAGGGTGTCGTTAATTCCACTTGTTCAAAGCCGTCAGTGACGAGAAACGCAATTGTTTTGCCTTCTAAGGACTTTCTATTTTCTGTTGCTGAATTTTGCATTGGTTTGGCCTCCTGATAAGTTGAGCGCTAACCACAAAGATGGTTTAAGCGCTGAAGGTAACTACCAGAATTAAACGCAAGGACAATGCCAATTGAAAATATACCGCGGAGACGTTTACTAGCCGTGCGTGTTTGTATCTAGCCCAACTTTTCAGCTTCTCAAAAAATGAACTTTTTACAACTCCGTCAGTAAGAATTACAGCTTAAGTCTGTTCCCACGCAGGAGCGTAGGAACAAGGTGTATGGTAGGTTGGCGCTGAGGCACGAAGCCCAACAATTACATTCCCACACCAGAGCATGGGAACAAGGCATGGTAGGTTGGCGCTGAGGCACGAAGCCCAACAATTACATTCCCACACAAGAGCATGGGAACAAGGTGCATGGTAGGTTGGCGCTGAGGCACGAAGCCCAACAATTACATTCCCACACAAGCGCATGGGAACGAGAGTTTATGGTGGATAATCAGTCGGTAAAAACCGGCTTAATTACGTCACG
>CATLVA010000343.1 GCA_950060715.1 uncultured Oligoflexia bacterium
TATTGTATCTCACACATTGAATGCTAATTATCTGCCTGTATTAGATGTTACCAAAAAAGTTACCAAATGTTACCAAACATAGAAATATGGGGAAATTTCAAGAAATAGTGACCTAAGCGCAATCTCCAATTGCTAGTCTTTTTAAGTGTTTAGAATTTTTAAAAATTTGCTGGAAAATAAAAAACCACTCAGATGAGTGGTTTTTAAATGGTCGGGGTGAGAGGATTCGAACCTCCGACCTCCTCGTCCCAAACGAGTTACGCTACCAGGCTGCGCTACACCCCGAATCTTGTAGAAGATTATTTTTAATAGAAATTAATTAATTTGTCTACCGCTTTTCGTAACCTTGAATAAATTGCTGGCAAGCCTTGGCTGCCTTGGCCCTATGGCTATGGATATTTTTCCACTCAGGAAGCTCAGCTAGTGAAAGCCCGTTCTGACCGTCCGGTAGAAAAACCGGGTCATAACCAAAACCCTTTTCTCCCTGTTGTCTCTCGCTAATAACGCCATGCACCCTGCCCTCAAAATAATAGATTTCTTCTGGAGAGAGATACAGACAAATATAGCAAACAAAATAGGCTTTACGTTTATCGTCTTTTAAATTTTGCAGTTCTCCCAAAAGATGATCGTTCTTTTGTTGATAATCTGGCAGATGATCAGCGTAGCGAGCGGAGTGAATCCCTAAGATATCAGTTCTTGCTGGCACGCAAAGTCCCGAGTCATCAGCAAGTGTCGGTTTTTTAAATTTCTTAAAATAGGCTTCTGCTTTTTTGAAGGCATTCTCTTGAAATGTTGTACCATCTTCGACGACTTCTAATTTTTCAGGAGCTGCATCGACTTTAATGATACTTGTATCAAAAAGCTCATTAAACTCTTCTGCTTTATGCGGGTTTCCAGAAGCTAAAATCAATTCCATTAAGCTAGTACCTGTTTTTGAGCAGCAAAAACTTGCACTAACGCCGCTTGTGAACATTCAAGAAGTGCATCTAGCTGCTCTCTTGAAAATGGGTCGCCCTCTGCTGTTCCTTGAACTTCTACAAATTTTCCACTCTCTGTCATAACCACATTCACATCCGCCTCACAAGTTGAGTCCTCTTCGTAGTTAAGATCAGCAATAATTTTTCCAGCCTTATTGATACCAACACTTAGTGCTGCACATTTTTCTTTAATTGGAGTTTCTTTGATTTTTCCCTCGCGCAGAAGCTTTTGCACTGCTAACTCAAGCGCGACCATTGCCCCAGAGATTGATGTCGTTCTAGTCCCACCATCGGCTACTAACACATCACAATCGAGAACAATTTGTCTCTCTCCAAGCTTTTCCATATCAACTACAGCTCGCAGTGCTCGGCCGATCAAGCGTTGAATTTCTTGAGTTCTTCCACCAACTTTAGAGCGCTCACGTCTTACACGGTCATGGGTAGAGCGAGGAAGCATATTATATTCTGCTGTAACCCAGCCTTTTCCAGTTCCCTTCATCCAAGGAGGAACATTTTCTTCAGTAGTTGCCGTCACATGGACTTTGGTATTTCCGAATTCCACAATCACAGAACCTTCTGCGTAAGGATTAATATCTTTGGTAAATTTAATGGCACGAGGCTCAGATCTTTCTATTAAACTCATTTGTTCACTCACTTCTCAACGTTTATAATGTCTATATGAAACATGAACATCTGCAGGAAATCAACTCAACACAAGATTATTTATTGGCGCTTAACCCAAGAGACGAATATTTAGTCAGTTGCGAAAGACAAACCGCAGGGCGTGGTCGCTACGGCCGGGTATGGAATGAACAGGACGGCTCTTTATCGTTTTCATTTAATCTAAAGCCAAGTCACGTGATGACACACTCCCCCCTAGAAGTGGCGGTATTAATTAATCAGTTTTTTGAAAATAAACTGCGTCTAAAATGGCCGAATGATCTATTTGATAAGGACATAAAAAAATGTGGGGGAATACTCATCGACAGTAAAGGTTCAAACCTTATTGTAGGTGTAGGTTTAAACTTTTTTGAAAATCAAGATTTTGGGGCCATAGGCCTTAAAGATAAAAAGCTCTTTAAGCGAGAAATGGCGGCAGATATCTATCAGTATATTCTTTCAAATAGAATGCATTCAGAACAAGTGCTCGCAACTTGGGAGAAGTACTGCATTCATATGCATCAACAAGTTAAAATCGAAGATACACTTGGAGAATTTATAGGTCTAGGCCCTCAAGGTGAAGCCATCTTAAAAGTGCATGGAGCCACCACACAAAGTTTTTTTAGTGGCTCACTACTCTTCGGCGAAAACGTCGTCAGCTAATCTCTCAAGTTGTTCCTTGATGATATTTTCTGCTAAATCAGGAATAACTTCCCATGCGACTTTTTCAATTATTTTTTGAGCTTCTTCTCTTACAATCTTTTCTATAATTGGCTGCATGCTCTCGCGAACTTTAGCTTCAATCATTGCAGGCGTCATCAAACTAAGCATAGGGTCTGTTTTATCCCCCGCTTCTACATTAATAGGTTTTGTCGCTTCTGGTGTGATATCAAATTCACGTCGTGTCGGCTCGTCAGTAACTGGAGCTTCAACTTCTTCAGTTTCATCATAAAAATTATGAGCATCAGGATCTTCCATGACTTCATCTGCAGACCATAGGTCTTCTTCAGAATCTGTCTCATCAGCAATTTGTTCTTCAAGTGCCTGAACACCTTCAATTGTATCTGTTCCAGCTGTAGCAGTAAGCTCTATTCCGTTATCAGGAACTTCGACTTCATTTAGTTCATCC
>CATLVA010000344.1 GCA_950060715.1 uncultured Oligoflexia bacterium
TTTCATATGTAATACATTTATTATTACAATCATTATCGATAAAATTATCTAAATTTTTAAAAATATATTTATTTCCAATTCTTCTATTACCAATACTAAGAGCTTGGTTTCTTAATTGCCTAACTTCTTGAGCGATACCTTTTCTAACTGAGGGATCGAAAATATTTGACGCTTGGCCAATAGCAAGCTCTTTTGCTTTGGTGATAAGTTCTGTAAGCTCTTCAATTGCACTTTCGGAAAATGTTAACTGGGCTTTGGCAACAGACGCATTTCGTAAGTATTGCTGGCCATCGATATTGCGGGAACGAATAGAAAGAATATCCATATTCCCAACAGGATCGTCAGATGGTTTTTGCACACGCTTGAGGCTCGAGCCTTTTAATTGAAGGTTTTCAAGTTTCGAACGACTTCTATTGTTCGCATATTTAATCGCATTTACGGAACTTGATTCGGAGACTCTAGTCATTATTTAATCATCCCCAAAACAGAATCGAACATTTCATCAGCTGTTTTTATCATTTTTGCAGAAGCCTCGTATGCTTGTTGGTACTTAACCATATTAGTCGCTTCTTCATCAATGTTAACCCCGGAAATTCTCTCCTTTATACTTCTTGATTGAGCAACAATTCCACCAGATTGCTCCGCATTGATTTGCGCTTTATTAGATGCAAGACCAATAGAGGACGAAGTTTCTAGGTACACCTCTTCAATAGTTTTTGAACCATCTCCGAGTAATTTCTCATGTTGAACTTTGGATATTGCCAAAGCAATTCTGTTATCACCAGGGGAGTTGGGCGTTAGCCCTGTCGCAATATTTTTAAGATCGGCTTGTACTTCATCACTTAGTTCAATTTTTCCAGAAGCTCTTTCGAAATCGAGAGGTTCTTTAAAGAAATTGATACCAGTAACTTTTGGATCACCTGGTCTTACTATCACATTACCTTGTTCGTCTGTAGGAAGCTCTTTGTTAACAAATCCTCTTCTATGGATGGCATTTGTAATATGAACTAAACTGTGTGCAAGGTTATCTAATTGTTCTCTTAAAAAAGTTAATTCCGTATTTCTCGTTTTAACCAGGGCTCCAATAGAGCCAGCAGTCTTCTTCTCAGTAAGGTTTGAAGCTGCTTTTCCAGATTTTTCAAAAACAATTTCAACTCTACCTTCATCTGAGTAGCTACCAATTTTATCACCACCGACGCCCCTTGTTTTAAGATGGTTCACACTTCCACCTGAAACAAGAGATCCCCAGCCAACGATATTAACAACAAATTCCTTGTTACCACCTTCGTAGCCTTTGACTTCGACATATTCAGATAGGGTACGAATGGCCATGTCCCTTTGATCGCGAAGATCTCCAGTTTCACCACCCATATTTTCAATTCTTACGACTTCTTTATTAATATGAGCGATGGTATGGGCCAGGCGGTTAATATCTTCAACCGTTGCCTCGATCTCTGAGTCCATTCGCTTTTTAATCGTCGTGATTTCGTCACCGATACGGTGAAAATCTTCAACAACTAATTGAGCGTTGTCACGAACTAATGTTCTTACAACTTCATTTTCTGGCTGATTGGAAAGCTCTCTAAAAGAGTTAAAAAATCTATTAAGAACTTTATTTAAACCATCTGAATTGATTTCGTTAAAAATTTGCTCCATAGAGCCTAGGTGCTGCGCTCTCTTCTCGTTGAAGTTGTGAGCGGTAAGAGATTTGTTTAAGTTGTCCTCAACTAGTTGATCGTGCACGCGCTTAACACTCTTGATATCTACACCCGAACCAATAACGATGTTTCCTGATCCAATAGGGGCGTTGGCTTCTAAATGAACTTTTTGACGGGAGTATCCCTCGGTATTTGAGTTGGCGATATTATGCGACGTAGTCGAAAGCGACTTCTTCGAAGCATTTAATGATGAACGTCCTATACTAAATAAATCTGATGCCAAAAGTTATCCTTTAATACCCCTTACTCGGTCTAGCAATTCCGCCAGTCGAGGAATAAGTGTTATACACTTTGTTTCCAGTAAAGCTTGCTTTGAGCTCACTAAGTGAGTGGAGAGCTTTATTGAGAAAAATTTGATTCTTTTTATTTTGAAGCTGAATTTTTTCAACGATATCTAAAAGCAGTAAGTTAAGCTTTTCGATTTCTACCGCTTGTTGTTCAAATTCTGCAATTTTTAAGCATTCAATTAAATCACCAAGTCTAGCTTGGCTTGGAATTCCCAACGATTCGCATAGATCAGAGATGAGTTCATCTCTTAGATCATCAAGCCCATTTACAAAATGAATTAAGGCTTTCTTCTCCTCGATTGTATCTTCTAATTTTTCAATTTCACTTGAGAGTAGGTGCATATACTCATCACAAGTGAGGTCATAAAGCTCTGTATGCTTAACACAGAAGTCTTGCCATAGAGCTCTAAGTCTTTCGCATTTAAGTTTTATGATATCTGGGTTCATTATTTATTCCTTAAAATTCTGAGCTTAACATTTTGTCAGCAATAGCATCGTAATCTGGCTGGTAAGTTCCGGCTTGGATTTGAGCTTTTAACATCGCAATTTTGTCTGTGTTATCAACTTCTGGAGCTGCGTCTACAACCCTTTTAATTCTCGAGTAGTCTCGAATAGTATCAGGAATGGCAACCTTCACATCCTTTGATGTTTTGTCTGTTAGGTCCTGCGCTCTCTCGTAAGAGTTGCGCCTCATCACAGCAGAACTAGACTTACTAACTTCTGCCTCTTTGGCACTTTTAGCGT
>CATLVA010000345.1 GCA_950060715.1 uncultured Oligoflexia bacterium
AATATTAGAGCCGATTTCTGCTACCCCTCCCATAGGGTAAATTTTTAGATCGGTCTTATTCATTGAGATACTCTCTTAGGCGGGCAGACAAAATTTTCGCTGCTACGTCTGTTTCTTCGCCAACTGTAAAATCGGCAAATTGTTTTTGAGGTTCTAGGTATTTTAAATACATGGGGCGTACTGTTTCATAGTATTGCTCGATTACAGACTCAAGCGAACGACCCCTTTCATTTACATCTCGGTGAAGTCTTCTAGTGAATCGAATATCTGCTTCAACGTGAAGGAAGCACTTGATGTCCATCAAACTGCGAATTTTCTTATCAAAAAGAGAAAATATCCCTTCAAAAATAATGACCTTTTCAGGCTCGATTAAAATCGTCTCTTCTTTTCTTGAGCTAGTTTTAAAATCATAGATAGGAGCTTGAATAGACTCCCCATTTTTCAATTGCTCAAGATGAGTAAAGAGGAGCTTCCAGTCAAAGGCTTCTGGATGATCAAAGTTAGGGTTACCTTTAGCCGTTAATAGATCATCAGGTAGGACATCGAGATAATAGGAGTCCATCGAGATAAGACAGGCTTTATGGTTTACACGGTTAAAAACTTTGTGGGCGAAGGTCGTTTTTCCTGACCCTGATCCCCCTGCGATTCCAATTAAGTACATAAGCGCACAAGGTAACATAATATTTAGAGATAACAAATACTTAGAAGAAAAAATTATACGGTTTATTGTCATTTTTTATAGCACTCTGCTATGAAGACATATGGAAAAATATTATTACGTTCAAGTCGCTATCCCCCTTAATTTACAAGTAGACATTGATGCAATTGCAATGAACTCACTCGGGTGTACAGGTGTTGAAGATTTTTCGATTGATGAACCATTGGTGGATGAGATTTTAGGTGAAAAGTCTTATTCTGGCGGAGATATTCCAGAGCAAGAAATTCTAAATGTTGAAAAAGTAGTCCAAACCGACACGAGCATAAAAAAATACTATTTTCAAACTCAGCAGGAATGTGTGGAGTTTCAAAACTTTTTAGAGAAAAATGAAATTACAACTTCGCATATTATTGAAAAAGAAGTTAAAGATTGGAATGAGGAGTGGAAAAAGAACTTTTCCACTATCAAAGTTAGCGATGACCTACATATTGTTCCTGCTTGGGAGAAGAGTGAGGACGCGAAAGCGGGAGAACTTTATATTTACCCGGGAATGGGCTTCGGTACGGGAAGCCACGAAACAACTTATCTTTGTTTGAAGTTTTTAGATAATATTAAAGAAAAACATATTAATAATTGTATCGACTTTGGATGTGGTTCAGGAATTTTAGGACTGGCCGTTCATTTGGAGCGAAAAACCTCTGATATCGTATTGTTTGATATTGATCCGCAGGCTCTAACCAATACTGAGCAAAATATAGAGTTGAATGCTTTTGGTCCTGATAATTTTAAAGCAATTTTACCTGAAGAGTATAAAACTTATGTAGGGAAAAAGTACGATTTAGTTTTCGCTAATATTTTACTGCAAACTCTAATTTCTGAAGCCTCTGATATTCAATCGCACCTAAAAGATGGATCAGTACTCATTCTCTCTGGGCTTTTGAAAGGGCAAGAGCAGGAAGTATTAGATTACTATCATAAAACTTGTCCTAATTTAGAGCTTAAAGAGATTGCAGGCAAAGGTGATTGGGTTGCCATATTGATGGAATACAAAGCATGAGGTCAATTTTAGTTCCAGACTCTGATATAAGTAAGGATCACTTGATCGAGATACAAGATGAGAAGTTTCATCACTTGAAAAATGTATTGAGAGCGAAAGTTGATTTAGAGGTTCTTCTTCTAACGGGAAAAGGCGAAGGACGAATATTTAAAATTGTTGAAATTACCAATAAGAAAATTTCGTTAGTCCCAGTTTCAGAGCTTAAAAAGGCGTCTCCCTCTCATGAAATAGATATTGCAATTGGAAAAGTAAAAAAAGACTCACTTGATCTTATAATAAAGCAATGTTGCGAATTGGGAGTTAGAAATATCTACGTCGTAAATTGCGAATATGCTCAATGCTATAAAATCAAAAATGATAGAATCGATAGATTGATTGAGTCAGCAATAGAGCAGTCTAATAATTATTTTTTACCTAATCTATATGAAGTAGGTTTCAGTGATCTTCCCTATGAGTTGTATCAACAGATTTTTCTTTTTTCACTGAAGAGAGGAAAAGCAAATTCCGTTCTACCTGGCAGGTCTCTATTAATGATAGGACCTGAAGGAGGATTCTCTGAGGGTGAGGAAAGACAGATTTTAGCGCTTGAAAATACAGTGGCGATTAATTTTGATATGCCAATTTTAAGGGCGACTACTGCTGTTCCTTGTGCGCTGGGCTACGTGTATGGCTTACAGCCTTAATTGCTGGTTTGTGAAAGTTATGAGAATCTATTAGAGAGACATGCGGAGAAATTTATATGCAAGAACAAGATCAAGATATTGATAAAATCCTCGAAAATTTTGAATTCAGTGCAATTACTGATGGCCTTGGATTTCATCATTCTGTTGGTGAAGAGAAAAAAGTTGAGCGTTCACTAGCTCAAAAAGCTAATGAGCTTGATCAAGACTTAAAAAAACATATTAATTCTCTTAAACAGTCTAAGCCAACGGGTGAAATAAACAGAGGAGACCTTACTCCATTTTATGTAGATTCAACGCCTGAGCAAAAACCAATCGAGGAACTTGCAGATTTAATTCCAGAAGAAAA
>CATLVA010000346.1 GCA_950060715.1 uncultured Oligoflexia bacterium
AAAAACTGGGCGGAGCTTCGAGGGATTAACGATAACGAAGTCGGAGCACTTGGGGAGAAATATTTTAATGAATAGAATTGTCTCCAGCCAAAAAGGTGCTTATCTCGTTGAGTTTATCATTATTATTCCCGTTATTTTCTTTTTGGTTTACGGAACTCTTCATCTTAATTCTAAGTCGGAATCGATTATCTATATTCAGCAAGGAATCCAAAATCTGCAAAGTGATATTGATGATGATCAAATCACAAACAGCGATGAAGCTTTAAAGGCAGGCTTTAAATACGCCCACTTCTCACAGACACTAAAAGAATTTCAAGAAGGACCAGAGCTTAAAGCTGCTGTAAAGCCTTTTGAAAAGAAAGGGACTAAAACGATTGATTATCTTGGGAGTGATACTTATAAGACCTTTTTAAAGGTACAAAATGGTGTCGCCAATATTATTTTTGATAGTGTTATCTCAAATCTCGCAGAGCAGGGAATATTCTTTGACTCAGTCTCTGAGATGAAATCTGAAGTCTATGAATATATTGAATCTGAATCGAAGATGATTTTTGATCAGGAGTTTGTAGACCTATCCAAAGCTGTAAGTGATACCGAATCTGCCATCGTACCGTTAAGGTATTTTGAACAGGCGACTTATGCACCCGAAAGTGGTTATCATCCAAATGAGAAGCATGATAATTTGACGGCTCCTGGAATTGTTTATGGTTTTGCTTCTTCAAACGCAAATCATTGGGGAGTTTTTTCAAATCAGTTTTATTCCGGTCGGAAACCTCGAAGTAAATATCGGACTGAAAATTTTGTTCTTGGATTAATTGGAACATTATTTAGCACAACAGAAATTCTTTTAAGTCAGGTTGACGATAAGTTTTTAGACGACCTCTATGCTGATAAAGATGAATGGACCCGTAGTGAACTTAAAAATCAGTATAATAATATGACACATGCTCAGAAAAAAGAGTTTATTAACCGCCTGAAGAGGGATGGTCAAACTGATAACGCTGATGGCGGAGAGTTAGGATTTCTTGCAAGAAGGCTATTATCCAGCACAGGCCTAAAAAAAGGATATACCCTAAATTGCAGTTTTAATTTTAGAGTGAGTTCAAACTGTATTACAACTTCTATGTATGGAACAATTCTTCCCATTGCAGCTATGATTGTTGTTATTGTTAAAGTTATCGGTGCTGGTGGTGCAAGTGTGGGAGATGAAGCTGTTCAGCTTTTTAAACAACAAATCAGACAGACTTTAACTGGTATGGTTGCCGATCTCGGAAATCAAATTAAGGATCAATTTGCAGAGAAAATTAAAGAGAGTTTTGATGGAATAGAAGAAAAGTTAAAAAATAAAATAGAGGGACTAGTTAAGGATAAAGTTTCTGAAATTTTAGAGGAGGTCGAGAATAGTGAAGTTCTTGGTCAAAAACTCTAGCGGTTCGGCGATTTTAACGTTTATTTTCTTTTTACCTATCATTATAGGTATGCTCGCTTTTAGTTTATATATTGGAAACCGCTCTAAGGATCAGGTTCGAGTTTCTCAGCTCTCTCAGATCGCTGCGGATGCTATGGCCGCCCATAGTTCTCAAGGGCTCAACACTATTGCTGTAAATAATCAGGCGATTGCGGCCAGTCTTCAAATACATAATTCTGCTTTAGTTATTTCCTATTATGGTGGGATTGCAAAAGCTTTTGCCTACGGTCTTACTGATTTCGGAAAAGATGTTAAAGCATCATTTGAAAATTTTATGCCGAAATTTGGTGATGCCATTCAAGAAGATATTTTTGATACCTTTAATGATTACGCCGTCACATTTATTAATAGTGCCTCCGGCGCCACACTTTATAATCGAAAATTAGTTCAATTTTGGAATTATGGAGCTACTTCTTCAGGAGCATATATTGCTAATAAAAACTCGCCCTCTAGTTTGATTATTCCTATGCAAGGAGATGGAGCCAATGCGAGTAAAATCCCTTATTTAAATTTTGGATATGAGTACTTGAAAACCTCCACTCCTCAAGATGCTATCTGTGCGGTATCAGCAGCTCCTTATGGAGAAGATGATGTTATGGATCTTAAAGCTTCGATGAATATTATCGCTTCTCCTCTTACTAAACATTTTGGAGGGGGAGGATTTGTCAAAACCATGGCCAATTTTGCTGGGACTCTCGATAGTATTTCGCCTGTGAAGTTTTCAGGAACAGAATGTGGGATTGCTTTAAGGTCTCCACTAAAGAATCTCTTTAACGCAAAGGATTTGATTGGTAGTAACACTCTTTCAAATATCTTAGCAAAATCCATGATTATAAAAACAACCGCAGAATCTTTTTACAGTATCTGGAATAAGCATCCCGATGGCTTTCCTACTTGTAGTGCTAGAAAGACTGCTGCATCGGCACCAATTATGGCCGAAAAAGTTGCTTTTTTAGCTGATGATAGTAATACCCAAGCTTCATTTGAATCCTACTCATTAAAAGAGGCTTGGAATGCAGGAGTGAAAAAGATTCGGTATAGCGAACTAACTCCAGAAGAATGTAGCCAATCAGGTGGAGTTGATAATAGGTGTAATCTTTATTTTGAACTTGGACCTGAGACTCACCTGTGTCCGATTTTTTATGAAGCTCGAGGCTCAGGAGAAAGAGTCGTAAGAAAGAATTTTAAAAATGCTTTCTCTGCTATCTCAAAGTACTGCCAACGTACTCGAGGCAGTTTTCCTAATTATTGGATTGATGA
>CATLVA010000347.1 GCA_950060715.1 uncultured Oligoflexia bacterium
CTCGCCAGTGGTTTTGCTCCACGGTCTTGAAGGCTTTTTTTACTTTCTAGCAATAGAAAAGCACTGGCCTCTGACTCAAATAACTCTCCGGCCGTACGGTTTTGCTTACTAAAGCCAGAATAAAAACCCGCTCCATTTGAACTCCCCACAACCACCCTATCACTAAAGCCTTCCATAATATCAAGGCACGCTTCCTCTAGGTTATAGATTGTACTCTGAGAGGTATTACCTAGGGTCGTATTATCGTATTTAAAGCCACCGTATTGAGAGCAAAAACTTTGAGCTGCATTCGTTAGGGCATTTAAGACAAATAAAGGAGGCGTAAAGCGAGAGAGCGCTTGGTTCTTCACTATGGCAATCTGCTCCTTATTCATATTCTCTTCAAGGCCATCAGGTTTTAAGTACATGGCACTCATCTCCTGAATTTGATCACTAAGTCTGTCTAAACAAAAGCCGTTGGCCATATAGAAAGATGTATTTTTCCAATCCGATTCCGTCAGCTCAATACCTTGTATCAACTCTTGGGCACAAATGGTCGAAGCTATGACATCTGGACGCATAATTTTCGCGTCACTTTTTTTAGGCATAAAATCTATGTTTTTGGATTTGCTGTTTAGGTCTAGAAGTCCAACTTTGATGCTTTTGTTATTCGCACCTATAACAGAGCTAGCGGTTTCAAATATTGGGTCTGAATTCTTTAATTCCGCTGGATTTCTCACGCCTGGCACGCGAAAGCTGATGGAACTTATAAAGACGTCTTTAACTATCATTCTCTATTTAGCTTCCTGTCCCCGAGTTGGTCGCGGACTCTTTTTGCATTAAACAGAATATTGAAATATTCTTCTCTAATTTCAGCGAGCTTTGGATTCGGTAACTCTGTTCTTGGAACTAATCCGAAAGATAATTCAGCACTAGAGCAAAGCTTATCATCGACATAGACTTTGACTGTTCCTGAACCTGTGTGCTTATCGAGTGAGTTTAACTTAGCCTTCATTATGGCCTGATCACCTGGTATTAAGAATTTTTTGAACTTTGCTTTGTGAACAATCGTAAGAACGGCATATATTCCGTCTGTGTCAGGAAATTTCTCATCATAGCTTTTTTCAACTAAGGTACCTAATAGCTGTGCCATTGATTCTGTGACGAGTACTCCCGGCACAACAGGAAATCCTGGGAAATGTTCATTGAAGTATTCATCAGTAATACTCCAGCATTTGATTCCTTCAATAGTGCTACCAACTTCCATGCTGGTAACACGATCAACCATATAAAATCTCATTTAGACTACTTTTAAAAAATTCTTATCTATATAGACTCATCACCGGCGACAGAAATGTCAATGCTGGGTGCTGATAAACAGTAGCTAGGTTTTTACGAACTTCTTGTTGTTCTCCGTTAGGAAAGATTCCTCCAAACTTTGGATTCGGCCAATGCTCAGAGCGTCCATACATATAATTCCATTTCATATTATCACCACGTCCATAGAATTCTTTTTCTTGGTTGAATCCATCTGGCATGTAGGCAACTAGATCGCTCATTACCTCAGGATCAAAATACTTACTCACGTCGATCATCATTTTTTCATTAGTCGTGAAGTTTTTTACTTCTACTGGACCGTTAGAATTTAGTAATTCTCTTTTTATATTAATCGCCTCAAGCGGTCCGTGAGAATGTCCATCAAAAACACTTGCATTTACGATATAGCTCTCTTGGCTCGGAAGTGAAGCTAGATTTAAAAGTGTCATATGATAAGTGTAATCAAGTTCTGCCGCATTTTTGTAAGCGTCTTTTGACTGTGCAAGATAATTTACTTCTCTTAATCTTAAGAAATTAGAAGGCACGCGCTCTCTTTGTGCACTTGCTCTGCCAGCTTTTCTCTTAAGTCTTCCCTTTCTTACACTTAAAACATATTTTTTAAGTTCTTTAGGAGCTGGTAAGTTATTCCATTCTACTAGATCTCTTCCAACCAAGTTTGAAACTCCTGAAAAGCTTCTTTGCATAAAGACTTGTTTGTAAATCTTATTATTAAAACGATTAGTATCATCTAAATCAAAGCTAGCAGTGTAATAAAGACTTCCTAGGAAGGTTTCGATAGAAGCCATTGTCCCATAAAGGTGCCCAGCTAAAACAATTTTATCTAAAGCGACATTAGAATTATCTGGCTCGTTTTTAATAATGCTTGCAATTCTTCTGCCGTGGCTTAGGGCCAGATTCGTAACAAAAAGAGGTCTTTCTACTGATCCTGCTTGAATCAACTCTCCAAGCTCATCAACTGATCTTTCTAATTTCGGTGCAATATTTTTTACTAAATAGTCTGAAAGGCTGCTTGGAGTTGCAAAAATACCAGTTTGACCACCAATATTTTTCCCAGGGTTTGGGTTAGTTAGATAATCAAAAAGCGCATTTATATGAGAAGGTGTTTCGCTGGATACGTATTTAATATTTCTTAGCGCCGTTAAAGAAGCCGCATAAACTCCCATATCTTTGTCGCCAATATCTCTTAAACGATAAATAAAGCCCTCACTAGCTTCTACATATTGAGCAATAATGGCGTAAACTCTTAGAAGCTCTCTTTTAATAACCCTCTTACCATCCTTGACTGGATTATATTGTTTATCCCATGAGATGATTTCTTTTGCTAAAGGCTGAATTTGAGCAGCATCTGAAATATTGAGGATATGGTCATCTAAGGTTAATTCTTTTCCATTGTAGCG
>CATLVA010000348.1 GCA_950060715.1 uncultured Oligoflexia bacterium
CTGCTTCAGAGTTTTCACCTCTTAAAAAGACCAAGGTAAAACGACCTGCTTCGATTTCTTTCCTGCGCACTTCTTTTAAACCTAAATGCGTACAAAAAAAGTCTAAGGCTCGATCTAAATCTTTAACACGTATCATCGTATGCAAAAACTCCATTGCTTTCTCCTTCTATAAATTTATGGGATAATACTACCCATATCTGATTAGGAGGACAACAAATGAGAGTTTGTATAATAAAAGGTAAACGTATTCCATTCATGCGATCAAGCACTAAATATATGGGTATTCCGCTCAAAGATTTAATGAAACCAGCAATGGCTTCTCTCGTCTCTGAACTTAATTTGGAAGGCAAAGAAATTGGTGAAGTAATTCTAGGTGCCGTTAATAAACACGCCTACGATTTTGCTCTTGCACGTGAAGTGGTTATGGATTCAAAACTTTCTCCCCATACTCCGGCTACAGACATTCAAAAAGCTTGTGGAACTTCACTAGAAGCTGCAGTTATGATTGCCAACAAGATTGCACTTGGACAAATTGAATGTGGAATTGCAGGTGGAATTGATACAAACTCTGATGTGCCAGTTGAATTTAAAAAATCATTCTCAGACAGATTACTTAGACTTGCTGCTGCGAGATCTCTTCCTGATAGACTTAAGGCACTTAAAGGTTTTACGCCAAAAGAATTAATGCCAAAACTTCCAGCAATTAAAGAACCACGTACAGGTAAAAGCATGGGAGAGAGCTGTGAAGACATGGCCAAAACTTGGAATATTTCTCGTGAAAGACAAGATGAACTGGCGTTTAAATCTCAAGCTAACGCAGAGAAAGCCTATAAGGAAGGTTGGTATGATGACCTTGTGGTGGAATTCAAAGGTGCTAAAAAAGATGGAACAATCAGGGAGACGTCTCTAGATAAATTGGCAAAACTTAAACCTGCATTTGACAGAACTTCGGGTAAAGGAACTCTGACGGCGGGAAATTCTTCACCACTTACAGATGGTGCGAGCTGTGTGTTTCTTTGTAGCGAAGAATACGCCAAAGAAAATAATTTAGAAGTTATGGCCTACCTAACTTTTGCTCAATCTGCAGCTGTTAATTACGTTAACGATGAAGGTCTCTTGATGGCTCCTGCTTATGCTGTTCCAAGACTTCTTAAGCAAGCAGGAATAACATTACAAGATTTTGACTTTTATGAGATACACGAGGCGTTTGCCGCTCAAGTCCTTTGTACACTTGATGCATGGAAATCTGAAGAATTTTGTAAATCTAAATTAGGTCTTGATGCACCTCTTGGTGAAATCGATATGAGTAAATTAAATATCAAAGGTGGCTCCCTTGCTCTCGGACACCCTTTTGCAGCAACAGGATCAAGAATTGTTGCCTCTCTTGCTAAACTCATTCATGAAAATGGTGGTGGTAGAGGTCTCATTTCGATCTGTACAGCAGGTGGAATGGGCGTGACCGCAATAATTGAGAAATGAGAGTTCTAACCTTTAATATTCATAAAGGTTTTAACTGGTCGAATAAAAAACTTACGATTCAATACTTAAAAGATCAGCTCAGGGATATGCACCCTGAGTTGGTTTTTCTGCAAGAAGTTGTGGGGGAAAATTTAGAGCTGGCCAAGACTCAAAAAGATTGGGTCGAAAATCAATTCGAGTACCTAGCTGATGAATTATGGAGTGAGTTTGCTTACGCTAAAAATGCAGTCTATGACAAACGTCACCACGGGAATGTTATCTTATCCAAATACCCAATTATTGAAACCGAGACGATCGATATTTCAACTAATAGTTTTGAGCAACGAGGTGTTTTATTTTGTCGCCTGGAAATCGAAAACAAATTTCTCGACTGTTATTGTGTTCATCTTGACCTCACTCAAAAGGGTCGTGAAAAGCAATACGACGCACTTCAAGCAATCATTGCAAGAAAAAGTGATCATGATTCTAAAATTATTATTGCTGGAGATTTCAATGACTGGAACCAAAAAGCCTGCGATTACCTTATTCAAGAAGATAATTTCTTAGAAGCTCATAAATTTGTACATGGACAATACGCTAAAACTTTTCCGGCCCAACTACCGATGCTTTGCCTAGATAGAATGTACACGAGAGGAATTAACATTAGAAACATTCAGGTTTTAAAAACCAAACCATGGAAATCGATCTCAGATCATCTTCCTCTACTCGCAGAGGTAGATTTATAAAAACAAAACCATCTCAAAAAAATTCGATCGATCTTATCATCAATGGAGATTCTTTTATCGAAAGAAACCTCGAAGTTATCAATGGGGCCACGCATTTTATCATGCTTCATACTTATATTTTTGAAGATGATGAAGTCACGACTCCTGTGGTAAATGCCCTCGCTTGTGCAGCCGAAAGAGGCGTAAGTGTTTATGTTTTACTAGATGCTTTCGGTTCTCAAGAATTTAGTGACAAAGCTAGACGCAGTCTAATTGATAGTGGTGTTAACTTTGCCTACTTCACGCCAATTTTCCATTTTTACCGACTGGCGAGAAGAATGCATCAAAATAAAAATTAACCAAGCCGTTGTCGGTGATGAATTACGATTAAAGAAATCATGGTGTAAGGGCGGCAGACCAAGAAGCATAAAAATTCGTTATCCTGAACAATGGGAGGTGATCAAGCAAGTTAAAGCTTTCATTGGTAATCGACAACGTGCGCTTATTCTTGATAATAAAAATTTTA
>CATLVA010000349.1 GCA_950060715.1 uncultured Oligoflexia bacterium
TTTTCAGCAGACTTAAACTTAGGAACCTGAAAAGGATCTCTCAATTCAAAAGGCTGCTTAATTTCAGTATGACTCTCCGATCTTTTCCAATCAGAACGCCTACAATCTCAATTTTGTTGATATCAACTTCTTTCTCTAGTTTTTGTACATTTTCTTCAAATTTGCCTGAAGCATTTTTTTCACGTTTAACTTTTTCAGCAGACTTAAACTTAGGAACCTGAAAAGGATCTCTCAATTCAAAAGGCTGCTTAATTTCAGTCTGATCTTCAAATAGCTCTTTTAAATCAGCTTTAGAATCGATGCATAAACCCAATAAGAGAATGCTAATAATCAATTTCATATTAATTCTCTCCCGGCTTAAATTCAGCATTATATCGATAGGCTTCAAGAGTTGTTGTCATATCGAGCACAACAAAGCGACTTCGCTTATCGCCAACCTCAGATTCGGAAAATCTTAAATATTTCACATTAAGGATTCGTTCTCCAGATTTAGCCATTTTGTCGAGTTTTTCAAAATAAATAAGTCCTTGTAAGAATGTACCTTTTACATCTAACGAGAATTCTTTAGAAAAATATAAACCTTGATTAGTCTCACCTTTATGAAGTGCATTCGGCTTAAGCATCTTTAGATCGGTTGCCAATGTTGCTAAAACGTTTTCAACTTCTGCATCTCCAATTTCAGAAGGAAGTTGTTTTTGAATATCCTCAATTCTTTTACTTATTTCTTTGACACGCGCCTTAGAGGTCTCTAAGTTTGCGTTGAACTGCTGAACATTTTTCAATTCTCTTTCCGCCTTAGCAATTTTAGGGGGAACGGAATCGTTTAAATTCTGCTGGGATTCATACTCAGTGTTTTTCAATTCGTAGCGATCCATCCCGAGCATACCCGCATATGCTAAGAGAAGTACCCAAAAATATTTTACTATAGGATCAAGCAAATCTAGTCTCCATAAAAGTTTACAATTTGGGCCGTGATCTCGAAAGGTTCAACAGCGATACCCTTAAACTCCGCATTTAGAGTCTGAGGCTTCGTATAATTTATATTATCAGAATTAAAGTGAATCGATAGTCTAAGTTCTTCTATAAACTTTGTTATCGATGGGAAAGCTCTCGAATAGCCCATAATTTTTAGGTTTCTATCGTCAACAACCAAATCAACAATCCAAACATCATCAGGAGTTTTCTCCGCTATATATTTTAAAACAGCATAAGGATTCTGCCTTTTGGCAACAATTTGCTTGATAACATCAACTTGCTTTTCAAGTTCTTTTTCTTTTTGATTGAGTTCTTCTACTTGTTTTTTAACTTCATCAAAAGAGGAAAGCTCTGTTCTTAGTTTTTGTAGTTGATTCTGTTTAATTTTATATTCAGTCTCTAGCGTAGCAATATCGTCATTAAAAAAACCATCGACAGCTGGCTCAACAACATAAATAGCTACAATTGCAATTAACAAATATATTGGATTGATCAAAGTAAGGTTGATCGGTCCAACTTTGGTAAAATCTTGTGTCTGTTGAACAGGAGATAAATTAACTTCAATCATTAATCAACTCTCCTCATAGAAAGGCCGATGGCCACTAATCCACAATAGGCCATATCCTCCAACTCAATTTCCGAGAAGTTCCCCTTTATCTCTATAATCTCGAGTGGATTCAATTCCTCAACTTGCAGATCTGTAAGGTCTTGTAATGCCTCTTTAATACCTGGAACTCTTGCTCCACCTCCAGTTATAAAACAATGCCCCACCTGCTCACTAGACCCGGCAGCAATATAAAAATTTAAAACCTTTCGTAGTTCATCCATCAATCGATTGATATGTGTCTCGAGAATACCAATGATCTCTTCAGGTAAATTACCATTGTCATCTCCATTTACCTTGAGATCCTCAGCTTCTTCGTAACTAACTCCCATGGAACGCTGAATCTCTTCAGTTATTAAAACCCCACCGATATTAACTTCTTTAGTAAGAATTGGACCGCCATTTCGATAAACCATTAAGGTGGTATATTGAGCACCAAAATCAATGATGATCGCACCTTCGTCGGAGATTTCTTCTAATTGATCTTCTTTACAGAGTTCAAAAACATTATTGATAGCAAATACATTTAAATCGACAACTCGAGTGTGAAGCCCACCTTCTTTAAGGTAGCCTACATACCTTTCAACCACATCGATTTTAGCAGCACCAACGATGGCATCAACGACATCATCTTCAGCACTCCGCCCAAGAATGGAGAAGCCAATTTGGGCATCGTCGGCACCAAAGGGGATATATTGTTCTGATTCCCAAAAAATATTATCTTCAACTTCCTCTTTATCACCATCAGGAACTTGCAATCTTTTAGTTACTGTATTTGGGCCATGCATACCAAGGCAGGCAATTTTTCTTTTAATTCCATTTTTTGATAATATCGATTGAATAGCTTCGATAATCTCTTCAGGCTTTTGTACTTCATCTTCGATAATAGAAGCTTCACTTAAAGGGAATGATTCATAAGCTTCTAGCTTATAGGTCCCTTTTTTCCCTTCGGCCATAGTGGCAATCTTTACTGCACTTAGACCAATGTCAACACCAACCAAATAACCTTTGGCTATGTTCAATTTCATTTCTTGAATTTTTTCGACCAGTGACAAGCAAAACCCCTAATTTTACATCATTATAGCGTTTTCTGAATTATTAAATCAAGAAATTGGTGCAAATTGTTATTT
>CATLVA010000350.1 GCA_950060715.1 uncultured Oligoflexia bacterium
TTGTCATCCTTTGTGCCGTTTTTAAAGGGAGAAGTATAGTTGAAATCTTCTCGGTTAAAGCTGACCGAGAGGTGGTAAAAGTCTTTAGAAAGTGGTTTAAAAGAGGTATCTCTTAAAGTTATAACCATTATTTTTTCGATGGAAATGGTAGTCTTTACGGGCGTAAGCTTCCACAATTACAAATTAGAGGAAATGAACTAGATCTTCAAACTTTAAAAGTTGATCTTGAGGAGAGCTTTAGTTCTCCAATTAGTGACTACTATTATGTAACAGTTGTAGAGGGTAGAGCGGATTCAATTTTAGATAGTCTAAACAGAGAGCGAGCTCCTGCACTAGTGGTAAAAACATTGGATGGTGGAGTTCATATTTTTCACTTGCTAAGAGATACTGTTTACGAATCATTTTATACTGGTGTTATTGAAGACACGGTAGCAATTAGATAAATTTCAGGCCCTCTTGTTCAGTCCAAGGGGGTTATTTTTCTTTCTTTTTTTCAGCTCTATATTCCTCATCAGTTCTACCACGTTTCCAATAGCCTGACATAAACATATTACCTTTTGTAACTTGAGTTTCATTTTTCAAAAACGCTTTGAGCTGAGCGACTTCTTTTGCTTCACCGGCTGCAAACACAATCGTATTTTCATTAAGCTTATTATAAGACCTGGCAAATTGTTCGTACTGTCCTAAATCGGAAATTAAAGAATACTGAACCTTAATATTAGCATGAGCTGGTAAATCTACTTTATCATCCTCTGTTGGAATTAATACTATGGCCTTACCGGTAGCTTCGTTAGGGACTAAATTCAAATATGCTCTTAACGTATTGATAGAAGTCAGGTCTACAAAAAACAAATAGTCGGTTAGTGGAAAGTCATTCATCTTTCTTGGTCCTGGCCCAGCAATTACAATACTATCGCCAACCTTTGAATTTAGGGCCCAGTTAGTCGTGTGCCCTTCGTGCGAGCTAACCATGAAATCAAGGGCCAGTACTTTATTTTTCTCGTCAAATTGCGCTATTGTATAAGAGCGCATCCTAGGTTTCTTTCCTGATTTCTCAATAGTATTTTTATCATTTTCAAGAATGACTTTTACATAGGCACCCTCTTGATCATGAGGAAAATCCTGCAAATCTTCTCCTTCAAAAATCACTCTTTGTAGGTGAGGAGTTAGCTTATAAGAATCTTTTACTGTTAGGTTTCTAAAGTTGGCCATGGTTGATTAAAACACAGCTTGTTTGGTTAGTCAAACAAGTGTATTGCAATTCAAACTATTTGCATTTTCCTTGATAATACCAACCCTGCTTTCCACTCAAGTAGGCTTTTTTAGAATTTGTCATCTTTCGATAGCAAGATGCTCTTCTTTTTGCTCCCTCAGTATCAAAGATCTTTTTTATATCTAAATTAAGAAGAGGGTTTGGTTTTTTGTTTCTTTCATTGCGGTCCATGATTTCAAGCTTTTTTGCATGCTCTGCTTCTCTTCTATCACGCTCATCCCATGAAGCCTTCATATTCGCGGCAACTCTATCTCTGATGGCCTTGTTTTCTTGTGCTCTCTTTTCTGCCGCTTGAATTGCTTTAATCTTTGGCTCTTGAATTTGAAGTAAAAAGGTTTCAACTTCTTTTAAGCTTTTAAAATTGTTAGGCTTCTTTTCTTTTGCAAAAGACTGAGTTCTCCAGTTGTAGGAGTCGATTTGATATGTGCTATCAATAGACTCATAAACAACAATTTGTTCTTCAATAAATCCCTTCGAGCTTTTTCTGCCACTATAATAAGGAAGTCTAAATTCAGCTCGATAAAAATTCTTAGGATCTTTTTTCAATTGTTCGACTGTGTAGTCAGGAGCAGATAAGAACATTTGAAAATCATAATTAAGTTTTGAAAAGTAAACACCTTCTTTATCAAGAAGAACAATACTACCTGGACGCATTTTCTTTGTGTCGCTTAATTCGATATTGCCACTGTAAACTTTGGAGTAAGAAATTCTTTTCTCAGGAATAATTTTAATACCAACAAAATCTTTATGATCAGAAATCGCATCATAAACGAAGTTTTTATGCCCATGAATGATAGGAATATAAAAATCCCCACCTGCATGAATCCAAGGAGTCATATTGTAAGTCGCATTTTTTATCTTGGCGTTTTTATAACCTGAAAGGGTTGGGAAATACTTTACTTTTTCAAAAGGGATTTCTTTACCAATCTTATTGCCTTGATAATCATAAGTTTGATAGAAGAGCTTACCGTCTTTATTATGACGTACCATCCTCGTATTAAGGTTCATATCTATCGTATCGGTAAAATTAAATGAGTGGATTGCAGGTAATAACTTCTCTCTATCCAGGTTATTATCTACGTCTTCAATCGATTTTATGATCTTGAAATTTCTGTCTATAACAAAATAGGTTTTGAAATCGTTGGCGTAAGCTCCGGAGTAAATTTGAAATTGTTTATAATTCCCGTTAACTGGATCGGCGCTGTATTTTCGCCCCGGCTTTAACTGCTCAATCGGCGTAGGAGAAAAGGATTTGGTGGCAACTTCATAGAGCTTGAACGTTTTGTCCTCATGTTTTTTGACATAAATCTTCTTATCACCAGTACTTGTGGCAGCGATCGTTTCATAGACAGGCTCTAATAATACAGTTCTATCAAAAGTCATTAGACCTTGATATGTCTTTCCGATTTTCCATTCCGG
>CATLVA010000351.1 GCA_950060715.1 uncultured Oligoflexia bacterium
CCATTTCAT
This sequence comes from uncultured Oligoflexia bacterium, assembly GCA_950060715.1. The sequence goes on from CATLVA010000351.1 coordinate 10, forward strand.
GCCTGACTTATCGTCTAATTACCCGAAATCATGAGTATATTTGTCTGAAATTTTTTACTATATGGGTTGTCAGAATAAGTAAAGACAAGTACTTACCTCTTCATGCAAAGTTTGTACGATTTTACCAGAGAAGAGCTCGCTGATTACCTCGTTGAAAGAGGCCAAAATAAATTCGCTGCTAAGCAAATTTTTGATTGGATTTATAAAAAGCATGAGCTTGAGATAGATAATTGGAGTAACGTCTCCAAAAAAGTCAGAGAGTTTTTAAAAGAAAACTTTACGCTCGCTTTACCTGAAGTTGTTTGGCAAGGAGAGTCGGTTGATGGGACAAGAAAATTTCTTTTGAAGCTCAAAGACGGAGAAACAATTGAGACGGTAGTTATCCCAGCTAAGAATCGTCTGACTCAATGTATTTCTTCCCAAGTAGGTTGTGCTATTGGATGCACTTTTTGTCATACAGGAACTCAAGGTCTCACTAGGCACCTAACTGCAGGTGAGGTGACAGGTCAGTTTCTCAAAATTACTTTATGGCTCAAAGAAAATGTTCACCCCGAAGAGAGACTCACTAATATCGTTTATATGGGGCAAGGTGAGCCGCTTCATAATTATGAGAACGTAAAAAAAGCAACGACTAACTTTCTAGATGATTTTGGTTTTGGACTAGGACAGAGAAGGATTACTTTATCTACTTCGGGTTTGGTGCCTAAGATAAAAATGTTGCATGATTTTCCTCCGATTAATATTGCGATTTCACTTCACTCAGCGAAGAATGATACTAGAACTCAGCTCATGCCAATTAATAAGGCCTATGATCTTGAGAGGTTGTTCGAGGCGATACGCTCTATTCCACTAAAAGCACACAGAAGAATTACTTACGAATACCTTTTAATTAAAGATCTTAATGATCAAGACTCAGATATTGATGCACTTTGCGAGCTACTAAACCGTAAAGAGTCTAAAATTAATTTAATTCCTTTCAATGAATACCCAGGAAGTGATTATAAGCAGCCTACAAAAGAGCGTGTGCTCTACTTTATGGAAGAGCTCAATAAGCGCGGGTATACCTGTACTGTTCGTCAGACTAAAGGAAATGATATTTTAGCTGCTTGTGGGCAACTGAAGTCCGAATACGAAAAATTAAATCTTTGGGATTAACTAGCTTTACGTTGATTTTCTAATTCCATCACAACTTTGATGGCCATATCTTCGCTTAAGTTTTCAAACTTCTTCCCTGTTGGAGTCGTGATTTTAAAAACTTTGTTTCCAGCTGGGTCTTCGTTCTCTTGAATAAAGGCCGGTGGTAAATCAGAGTAGTCCTCTTCAACTGGTTGAGAGTTTGGATTAAAGCGAAAATCATTTTTAATGACATTCTCAGGCAACTCTTCTTCAAACTCTTCTTGCATTGATTTGTAATTCAGTTCTTGAACATCATTCACATAAGGAAAAAGTTCATCGAGGAAGTCATTTACTGTTACCGCAAGAGATTTTCCTGGATCTGCATAACGAGGTCTAAGTTTTACATCGTGCTCACCGTTTACAATTCGAAGCATGTCTCTAGAGAAACCGTAGCTAACACCATCAACAGACTTTATGATATTTCTTGAGATTGCGACATAGCCTACGATGATACCAAAAATAGTTAAGGCCCTAATTTTTTCTAGGAGTTTTACTTCTTCAGAAATAAATGTCGTAACGATATGGTCAGCTGAAAGCAGCTTACTTGAGTTTTCTACAATTTGGTCGTAGAACTCAGAAGTAAAAGAAACGAGAATAAGGCTACTTACCAAACAAACAGCGGTAACGACAAATGAATATTGGAGAAGAAAAACACGGTCTAGTTTAGGCTTAGAAAGATTTTCTAAGTCTTTTGGAAGTCTTATTTTAGGTTCTTGTCCATTTTCTCGGACGAGGTCTAAGTATTTAAAAAAGATTCTTCCCACTCGGTAAACGAGCTTGTTTTTATTAAGGCCTTGAACTGGAAGATCAAAGCTATCCCCATTCATCATTTTGCTCACATGCTTTTCCATGTGCCAAAAAGGTCGTAACGCCAAATAAGATACAAGAAATCCAGATAAAAAAATCGCTCCAATAGTAACGATAAAAAAGAATGAGTACTGACTTATTTCACCAAAGATAGTTTGATAAAATACTTCTTTAAACCCTTCTCCAGTATGAAAGCCGTTTGCGACAAAGAAATTAAAGTTGAGCTCCATTAGGTTCCAAATAGAATAGGCGGCAAGGGCAAATGCAATAACCGGAACTAATGTCATTTTAAAGGCAGTGGCCAAAAAATATTTAGAATCTTGCGAAGCAAATAAGCTTCCCATATGTTCATGAACAATTTTGGCGTATTTTTTCATTTTATTCTTCCTGATATTTCCAGAATTGAACTCCACCTTCATCGGCTTCCGATGCTAGCTCTCTTTCAGATTGCTCTTCTTCACTATTTTCCGCTTCTTCACTGGCAACTTCACGGTCAGAAACATCTTCTTCGTTTCCATCTTCCCATTTGAAGCCTAGGTCTGATTCAATTGCTGCATCATCATGTTGAACGATTTCAGCAAAAGATGCTTGGGTGAAAAGAGTGAATAGTGTAAAAATCAAAAAATACTTCATAGGTTTTCCTTTGATTTGCCGTAGCAAATTACAAAACTATGGTTCTTCATCGGCTTTGGGGAGAA
>CATLVA010000352.1 GCA_950060715.1 uncultured Oligoflexia bacterium
ACATATCGATGCCATTTTTCAAGAAGCTGCCATCAATCACGATATGGTTGTTTACACTATTGTTTCATTAGAATTAAGAAATTATGTAGCAGAAATAAGTAAGAGAGATCATGTACGCTCAATTGATCTTCTAGGTCCATTACTTTCAGGTATGGCCAATGTTTTTGAAACTGAGCCTGACTACCAACCAGGACTTTTACATGCTGTTAATGATCGCTATTTTGCAAAAGTTTCTGCAGTTGAGTTTACCTTGAACCACGATGACGGTAGAAATATAAATTCACTAGAAGAGTGTGATATCGTTTTAGTAGGAATCTCGCGTACCTCTAAGACCCCACTCTCCATCTATCTATCATTGGAGGGGTTAAAGGTCGTAAATATACCTATCATTTTAAATATGCCTCTACCTGAGAAGCTTTTTCAAATTGACCAAAGAAAGATTTTTGGTCTTACGATTGATCCTGATGCATTAAGGGAAATTCGTCAGAATAGGCTTTCAAATCTTGGAACCAATGCTACCGGTGATTATGCCGATAGTAGGAAAGTCATCGAAGAGATCGAATGGGCCAATAAACATTTCGAAGAAAATAGAAGATGGCCTGTTTTTAACGTGACTAATATAGCCCTTGAAGAAACTGCTTCTGAGATAATTAAACTCATCAATATGCGCAGTAGAAATAGGTTCAAACAAAAGAAACGCTTTGAATCTAAGCAGAAGGTTTAGTTACGAGGTAACTCGTTACGCTTGTTCTTTTCAACTGTGAATCGGATTTTAGACTCAGTCTCGACAAGATCGTTTTTAATAGTAAACTCGTAAGTTCCCGCTGGCATTCTATGCTCTTTTAACGGAAGGTCTTGAACGATCTTCTCTCCATCAACTTCATATATTATTTTTGACCCAGGAGGGTAATTAGTAGAAGTTGAAAGGTACCCAGTATGGTTTTTAATAAAACTAGGAATTCTTACTGTCTGAGTTGATTTGTCATCTGTTAAAACAATCTCTTTATCCATATTCCAAGTTTTATGTCCTGGTTTAATCATCTTAATTTTAACCGGTTGATTTAGTGGAACTTCTAACTTTGCTCCTGAAATCTCAACCTTTTTACCATTAACGAAAGTACGAACATTGTACGTATCTGTATCTGCAAAAGAAAAATATATAACACCGTTAACTTCAATTTTTCCGGCCGGAGTAGGTCCTGTTGGCTCGACTTTACAATCACTAATCATACACTCAACATCGATACCTGTGTATTCTTTCACAAGATCTGGCTTGAAGATAACAACTAAAGCGAGACACCCTGCTAAGACAACTGCAAAAGGAAAGCTTCCCTTTTCTTTTTCTGCCGCTGCTTTTTTGCGGGCCGGAGAAACTTTTTTAACGCTTGTTCCCCCTGCGGAACGAACCCTAGTTTTAGTTGTTCGATTACCAGCAGCTCTTTTAGCTCTGATCTTACTCGTTCTATCTCTTTGAGCAGAGGAAGCTTTCTTAACCTTACTTGTTCCACCTGATCTCTTAACAGTCTTATTTCCAGCATCTAGCTCTAGGCCAATACCTTCAATATTTGTTTCTTGTTTATCAAAGGTTCCAAGATCAAGTTCGATCTTACCTGTTCTTTGCTCTTCTGAAATGAATGAACCATCAGAAGAGTTTTCTTGGAAAGATGAATCACTACTGGCCCCACTCCCCTGAACTTCTTCACGCTTCATATCTTCAAGATATGGCTTGATATCGATCTTTCCAAACTCAACAAATTTCTTTCTATCAGCTATGATCTCTTCTTTGAAGAGCTGTTTTGCAAAATAGCTCAAGTCTGTTGCATTGAACTCTGGATAATTCGAATATAAAAATCTAACTAGAGATCTATTTAATTTATCTAGGTTTTCAAATCTTTGATTCCTATCTTTTGATAAACACTTCAAAACAATCTCATCTAATTCCGGTGGAACATTTGGGTTGATTGAAGAAGGTTTCGGAATTTTACACGCTTGGATTTGCTTTAAAACGGCAAGGTCATTTTTAGCCGTAAAAAGCTTTCTGGAACAAAGCATTTCCCACAAAGTAATCCCAACAGCAAATTGGTCATACCTATGATCAAGATCTAGCCCATCCAAATATTCAGGAGCAAGATAAGAAAGCTTACCTTTGATTGTCCCTGCTTGAGTCGCCTCACTATTTGAATCTGCTTTAGCGATACCGAAGTCGATAACTTTTACCGCGCCTTCATAGGTAAGCATAATATTATGGGGCGAAATATCTCTATGGATAATATTAAAATGTTTTCCTGTCAGTTTATCTGTAAATGTATGTGCATAATGAAGTGCCTGACAAACTTGCGAAATAATATGAGTTGAAATTTCAACTGGAAATACAAATTTCTTTTCTTTTAATCGATCTAAAAATTGCTTGAGGTTAGCTCCATCAACATACTCCATTGCTGAGTACAGTTGCTCATTAACCAAACCATAGTCATAAACTTGGGCGATGTTAGGGTGCACTAAACCAAAGGTTACCTTTAACTCATCTTCAAACATCTGTACGAATGAAGGATTCTTTGAGTACTGAGGTTGTACCATCTTGATCGCGACGATTTTATTGGCCTGTTCTCCAAGAAACGAAGCACGACAAATCTTGGCCATTCCCCCATCAACAAGGTGAT
>CATLVA010000353.1 GCA_950060715.1 uncultured Oligoflexia bacterium
AATATACCTCATCGTAGAGGAGCAAGGTTTCTTTCAGAGAGCCGCTACCTAAATATGCCACTAGAGTCGGGTGCTCATATTCCTTACAAAAAACGAGGTTATAACACGAGTTTTCTTTATGGAGGAAAACTATCCTGGCGAAATATTGGTCGCTACTATAGAACTCAAGGATATGAGGTAGTAGAAGGAGAGAACTCTATTAAAAAAACTCTCGATGCAAAGTCTAAAACGGGTAACGAATGGGGACTATATGATGAGCATCTATTTAAATACGCGCTAGATAAATTATCTTCAAACCAACCTCAATTCATGTTTATCCTTTCAACTTCTAATCATCCACCTTTTGAAGTTCCAGAAGACTATGAAGCTAAAAGTTTACTCATTCCTGCTGAGCTTGAATCAAGGGTTAACAGAGAAAAAGAACTGCTGAAGGCAAGATTTAAGGCGTATCAGTATGCCAACCAAAAGCTTGCGGAGTTTATTTCTAAGATTAAAAAAGAAGCACCAAACACAATCATTGCCGTCACTGGGGATCATAATTTTTTCAGTTTTCTAACTTACGATGTCTCTGAAGCTTATGAAAAACATATGGTGCCTGCTTATTTTTATTTTCCAGAAGAATTGAAGCCAACCAGCTTCAATGGAAATAAGGTCGCTTCACATGAAGATATTATGACCACGGTTTATAATCGTTCCTTGTCACAAACAAAGTATTTAAGCTTTGGAGAAGACCTCTTTGCAACAGAAAATCCAGTGGCCATAAATGGTACCGTCGTGGCCGCGAAAGAAGGTGTTTGGTACAGAAATAAATATTATTCATGGGGAGAAGGTTTTAAAATCCAGCCCAACCCAATGATCTCAAAAGAGGCGAGTGATAGACTTTCAAAAAGGTACCGCTCTACAGTAACTGTTGCGGACTTCTATCTTCGTTATCTCTTTAATCAAAAGCGCGCTGACGCAGATAAAGATCAGCAAGAGTAATTGCCGCCATTGATTCAACCACCGGTAAAACCCTTGGTAGGATACAAGGATCATGGCGTCCTTCTTTCGCCTTATCTCCAATTGTGGAAGGTGCTTTAAAAGATAATGAACAATAGATCTCATTACCATTAGAGATTCCGCCTTCGATACCCGAAAAATTATGAGCATCACCTGAAATCTCTGAGCCCTTGAGGGTCGCAAAATCTCGTCCTCTTCCAAACTCAACCGCCATACAGCTACCGATACTTAAAAAAGCATGAGAAAGCATGGCCTTCATTTTATCAAAGACTGGGTCCCCAAGACCTGGAGGACAATTTTTTATACTTAAATAAACAGAACCCCCAATGGATTCTCCAGCTTCCTTAAGCTGCATAAGATAGGCTTCAAGCTCTTGAGTTTTAGATGGATCGGCAAAGCCAATTTTATCCTTTTTATCAAACTGAGTGGCCTTAAAAGGTCCAACTTCACTAATAAAGGCTTCTATTTCGATGGTTGGAATAATAAGACTAGCAAAGTATCCACCAATCACTCGCGCTACAGTCTCGCGACCTGATGATCTCCCACCGCCGCGATGATCCCTGATCCCAAATTTTTGCATAGTTGTTTTATCTGCATGGCCTGGGCGGTACTCATTTTTTAACTGTTGGTAGTCTTGGGAGCGTTGATTGGTATTTTTAACAATCACACATATTGGAGTTCCTAATGTTTTTCCCTCAAAAACACCAGAGAGGATTTCTGCTTGGTCAGCTTCATCTCTGGCCGTCGATACCTTTAGTCTACCTGGTCTTCGTTTATCCAGCATAGCTTGAAGTTCAGTTAGGCTAACTTCAATATTAGCAGGCATGCCATCAATGACACAGCCAAGGGCCGGTCCATGTGATTCCCCAAAAGTTGTAATTGTAAAAACTTGTCCAAAACTATTTCCGCGCATACATGAGTCTTACGCTCTCTAATGCAGCTTGTCTAGCCAAGAGGATGAATATTCTCACTATCTATCTGAAATTTCACCAATTCTGGTGCTTTTTTTCGAGGAGCAAGTTGAATCCAAAGCTCTTGCTCTTTAAAATCCACTTTCACGAATTTATACGGACCTCTGATCTCTTCACTTATTAGCTTTCCTTGAAACTCACCATCATCTGTCATGACAATATCGCAAGGTCGAACGGTTACGAGCTCACTAGGGTATCCAAATACGCTTCCGGGAAGAATATTATTGCGGCCAAAGAACATAGCGCTAAATATATTATTCGGTTTAAAGAATAAATCCTCAGGAGCTCCCAAGGCCTGCACTTCTCCTGAATTGATCACAAGCATTCGATCCGCATAGGGCATCACTTCTTCAAAATGGTGAGTCGTCCAAATGACGGTGATTTCACGTTCGCGAATTAAAGGGAGAATTTCTTCTATTAGGTCAGACTTCAGGCTTAAATCAAGGTTTGCAAAAGGCTCATCAAAAAAGATCAAGTTAGGATTAGGCGCTAAGGCTTTCGCTATCATTACTCTTTGTAATTGCCCGCCTGAGATCTCAGAGAGATTTGATTCAATCTCATTAGTAAGCTCTAGTTGTAAAAGAGTTGATCTAATTTGATTTTCTCTTTTTTCAGCCGACTCGATATGAGAGAGAGCGTCAGCTATATATTCAAATACCGTACAGTCTGTATTGCCTCTATAATGTTG
>CATLVA010000354.1 GCA_950060715.1 uncultured Oligoflexia bacterium
TCTTGAATCTTTTGTCCTATACGGGGGCATACAGTTTATTTGCACTAAAAAATGGAGTCCAAGAAGTTCATAGCGTTGACCTATCTAAGAAATACCTTAGCTGGTTGGAAGAGAATCTTGAATTAAATGAGTTTCAAGGTGAACATATCTCCCACTGCGCTCCAGTTCAAAATCAATTAAAGGCTTTCAAACAAGACAATATAAAATTTGATTTTATCCTTTCAGATCCGCCGACTAGCTCAAGTGATGGTAAGAAAAAGACAAATGCACTTTCTAATTATTCAACCGAACTACCTTTGATGTATGACATATTAGAAAAAGGTGGATACTTAGCTGTTTTTCTAAACACTCATCAAGTATCGTCTAAGAAATTCCAACAAAAAATCATGGATATTTTGAAACAGCATAAGTTAAAATTAAAACAGATTAAGACTTATAAACTTTCTGACGACTGCCCGACACTAAAAGGTTTTCCGGAAGGAAACTATTTAAAAGGCATTCTTTTACAAAAATTATGATTAAGGTAGAAAACCTCACTAAAGAATTTAAAGTGCACACTAAAAAGCCTGGCTTCAAGGGCTCTGTGAGTTCCTTATTTAATAGAGAGTATACTACCAAAGAAGCCCTTAAAAATTTTAATCTTGAAATAGAAAGTGGAGAGATCATCGGCTTAATTGGTTCAAATGGTGCTGGCAAAACGACTCTAACTAAAATTCTATCAGGGATAATTCATCCAACAAAGGGTAAAGTTTCTGTTTTAGGTTTCAATCCTTGGAAAAAAGACAATGAATACCGTAAACAGATGGCCCTTATCATGGGACAAAAAGCTCAGCTTTGGTGGGACTTACCCGCGCTGGATGGTTTTTTACTCCTCAAAGAAATTTACCAAATTCCCACTAAAGATTTTTATGATCGAATCGAGTTTCTAGCGAATTACCTGAACGTAAAAGAGCAGCTTAACATTCAAATCAGAAGACTTTCATTAGGTGAAAGAATGAAAGTAGAACTAATGGCAGCACTTATTCACCAGCCAAAAGTTATCTTTCTTGATGAGCCTACAATTGGACTAGATTTAACCGCCCAAAAAGCGGTTCGAAGATTCATCAAAGAATACCGCAAAGAATACAAGCCTACGATGATACTTACTAGCCACTATATGGATGATATCGAAGAACTTTGTCCTAGGATTGCTATCATGAAACAAGGACAGATGGTCTATGACGGACAAATCAGTCAGCTACATGATAAATATGCATCAAATAAAGTCATCGAATTAAATATTGAAGGTGAAGATCAACAAAATATTCTTTTAAATTCTTTTCCAGAAGAATTAGGCAAAATTCAAAAAGATGGAAAGCTTATTCAGATCGTGACACCCAGAGATCTAGTTATGGAGTCTTCAAAATTTGCGCTCAACTGTGTTCAAATTAGTGACTTTTCAATCAAAGAGCAAGAAATCGCAAATATCATTGAGAAAATTCAAAACTCGGGAAGACTCAGTGACTAAGGGATATCGCCAAGTCTTTTTTATGGAGCTTAGAAAGCTTATCACCTATAGATCCGATTTTTGGGTCAATTTCATGGGGCAAACCTTCTTTTCACTAGTAATTGCCTACTATCTTTGGGAATCAATATTTGAACAAACCGGAAGTGAATCTATGCAGGGCTACACTCTGCAGGGGATGGTTTTCTATTATCTTATGGCCCCGCTTATCTTTAGAATCCAACAAGGTCAGGGTATTGGCTTTGCATCCAGAGAAATTTACGACGGTCAATTAAGCAAGTATCTTCTCTATCCTGTCGACTTTTATTGTTACAAATTTGCAGGCTACTTCGCTTATTCATTCTTCTATATTATTCAATTGTTTCTCATTCTACTTTTATATAATTGTTTTTTCTATGATCCATCTATCTATCAGTTTAGCTTATGGGGAACCATCGCATTTTTAATTGCCATGATTGAAGCTAGCCTCATGTTTTACTTTCTTTTTAGCATCACTGAATTTTTAGCTTTTTGGTTCGACAATATTTGGAGTTTGGGAGTCATCCTGCGTTTTGGGACGAGCTTTCTAGGAGGAGGTCTAATTCCGCTTAAGTTTTTCCCCGAATGGGCGAACCAGCTTTTGAGTTATACCCCCTTTCCTTATATGATTAATTTTCCTCTTAATAGCCTTACGGCTTCAATAGAATCTCAGGAATTTTTAAGAAGTTTTCTCATCTCTGGAGCTTGGACGATTGCTTTCTTTTTCGTGGCCAGGCAACTTTGGAGGAGAGGGCAGTATAAATATACAGGTGTAGGAATATGAAACGCTATCTACGACTGTACCTATATTTTCTTCGTTTCTCTCTATCAAAGGCGATGGAGTTTAGAGTGGACTTTTTTTTCCGCGTCGTGATGGACCTTTTCTTCTATTCGGTTCAGTTTATGTTTTTTAATATTATCTATCTACACACGGATCTCCTTGGTGGATGGGACCAAGAGCAAATGAAATTGTTTGTCGTAAGTTTTATATTTGTCGATGCCTTTCATATGACATTTTTTGCTAATAATACTTGGTGGTTTCCTATCTCAATTAACCGGGGAGACCTAGATTATTATTTAACTAGACCTGCTTCTTCATTTTTCTTTCTAGCTTTCA
>CATLVA010000355.1 GCA_950060715.1 uncultured Oligoflexia bacterium
AGCTAACTTCTTTTGCACAGCCAATCACTGTGAAAAGCGCTATTGCTAGGCTGGTGTTTCTCTTTATAGTGTCAGTCATCGTACTCTCTCCTCTCTCTCAGGGAAAACCCTAGGGGAAAATACCGACTCTGTTCAGAGGTGTCTATAATAATTACAGGCAAAAGGGGCTGCTAGCACCCATTAACGCGTCGCGCTTGGTGTTTATTTTTTACCAAACATGGCCTGAGCTTGCTGCATCATTTTCTCGCGTTCTTCAGGTGACATATTATCCACCATCTCTTTCATGCGCTGAAGCTCACCTGGATCCATATCCTTCATCATTTGCTCAGCCTGTGCGAACATATCATCACCAGTTTGAGTAAGGCTAAAAACAATACGCTCAGTTTGGATATCCGCCTCTATTTGGTGATTTTCACTTATATATTCTAGGACCTTATTGAGGCTTAGCCCTTTATTATCGGCCACCTCAAACATCTTCTCAGTAGGAAGAGAGACTTTTTTCTGGGGAAATCCATTATTGGCCAAGTTTTGTAAAATCTGATCAGCGAATTCTTTCATTGTTATAACTCCTCAATTGCAGGATGATACCTAAAAAGTTTGAACAAGTTAAATAGTTTATGAATTTCGAATCTGTAAAAAACTTAGATATTGCAAGTGATCATCCGTTTCTCAATCAGGAGTTTTTCTCTCTTTGTGAAGATTCAGGTGTCACGACAATTGAATCAGGTTGGGAACCGGTGTATTTTCAAACAGCTCAAAGTTTTAGTTACGCCTATATTAAATCTCATTCTTACGGCGAATATATTTTTGACTGGGCATGGGCCGATTTATTTCACCGATTCCAAATCCCCTACTACCCAAAACTTGTTCAGGCGTTACCGGTGACGCCGGTATCTGCACCTAAATTCATCAATCCAACGACAGATTTTTTAGATGAGATTTATAGCTACTATTTGCGAGAACCGCTTTCATCCCACCATATTCTTTTTACAGAGGATCATGATTTTTTTCGAGAGCGTAATTATTTTTTTCAAAGAACACTTCAATTTCATTTTATCAATCGCTTTGAGAGCTACGATGATTTTTTAAATCAACTAAAAGCACGCAGAAGAAAAAATATCCTCAAAGAACGAAAGACAGTTAAATCCTATAATCTGCAAATTACAGAAGTGAAGGCGATTGATCTGACTCATGAGCAAAGACTACAAATCTATCACCTCTATTTGTCCACGATAATTAAAAAGAACTCTCAAGCCTATTTAAGCGAATCATTTTTTCTAAACCTTAAACTTGGTCATTATTTATTGGCCTATAAAGATAATGAACTTATTGCCATGAGCTTTTTCATGCAAAATAGTGAAATACTTTTCGGGCGCTATTGGGGAATTCATCCCCGCTTTGAAGCGCAATTTTCGAAACTACATTTTGAGATGTGTTATTACCTTCCTATTGAAAAAACTATTTCTGAAAAGATTCCTAAATTCGAAGCTGGGGCCCAAGGAGAGCAAAAACTCTTACGTGGTTTTGAACCTGTGGCCATCGGCTCTCTTCATCATATTAAACACCAGCAATTAGGTAAAGCAATAAAAAACTTTATCAATCAACAAAACGATGCCTATACTGAAGAGATTAACCGGCTTAAAGAGTATTTACCTTTCAAGGAGAACTTATGAAATGGATAGCAGCTATTTCCCTACTACCAACAATTTGTATGGCGCAAATCAGTCTTGACCTAGGTCTTGGTCAGGCCAATATCAAAGGAAATACTCTCACGACAAATATGTTCCAAGTTGGGTATTTTAAGCAAGACATCTATAAAATTGGACCAGGAAGTTTTGGATTCGGTGGTGGTTATAGATTAACGAGCTATCAGGCCAGCGAATATCACCCAAGCTCAAGAAATGAAGTGATAGAAGACGTAGACTTTATGTCCCATAATCTATTCGGACAAGTTCATTACAAAATGGATAAATACATTTTTGGTTTTAACCTCGATCTACTTGGAACAAGTAGTGGTAGCGATGCGAGCACTGAAACGTCACAAGATTTGGCGGTAGTAGAAAATAATTCTTTTCGGGGTGGAAAATCAGATACTGGCTCATTAAACTCTCAATTATTTGCCCAGTATGATTTTGAAGACTTCTATTTGCGTGGAGGCCTTGCTCATATCGTTGTTGAGTATGATAATGATGGTCTCTCTAATGATGATAAGAGGCAGCGCTTTTTTGATTCTTGGTTTTTGGCCGCTGGTAAGTCATTCTAAAAAATAAGGCCCAGCAAATGCCGGGCCTCGTATAGTATTATTAACGCTTAAAATTATTTTAAAGCATTAGCTGCATCAACATATCCAGAGATGGTATATTGACTTAATTCTGTACTTTCAACTGAAGTATTCATTAATCTATTTTTAATTTCAGTAAAGTCTAAATTTGGCTCAGAGCTCATTACAAGTCCTACCACACCTGAAACGTGAGGACATGCCATAGATGTTCCACTCATTTTTTGGTAACGATTTTTTGTTACTGTAGAATAAATATCTACACCTGGAGCAAAAACATGAACTGTAGTTTTACCGTAGTTAGAAAAAGACGCTTTTTTTCCTTTACCATCCATTGCACCAACTGAAATTACGTTTGCA
>CATLVA010000356.1 GCA_950060715.1 uncultured Oligoflexia bacterium
GAGTAGACCCACCTTTCCCATCAAATACTATGATGGTTCGAGTAGGTCTAATCATATTTATGGTATAACCGATACTTCGTAGAAAACCAACTATTCCACCAACATGAATACCATCGGGGTTGGTAGTTGGTATAACACTAAATACTCTAATAAAGGTGTTTAGGCCATCTATTATCAGTACTTTATCGTTTGGTTTTCCGTCATCTAATGAGCCACCCTTTTTCTTTATTTCCTCAAATATAGATAAATATTTAGAATTACTCACTAATCTCCTCTTCGATAGTTACATCATCAATGCCAAAGTTTTTTTCATATTTTAATATTACTTTACCACATATTAAATTATAGCAATGCTCTTTAAACTTTTCATCTTTCAGTTGTTCACTCCAATCTTTAGATTGAAATTTGATTTCTTTACCTTCATGTTTCAAGGTATACCACGCTCCACCTTGTTTTACAAGATTATGGTCTTTCATAACGTGTAACCAACTTCCATCATCATCAATACCAGCTTTTCCATTTAGTTCAATCTCGTTGACCCACATATTATCTTTGAGGTCTGGGTGACCGTAGTCTACACCGGTATCAATAACGGCAATTTTAATATCAGAACTACCTCTAGTAATATTCCAAGCTGGGAGAATTTTAGAATCCGCCCCCAATTTTCCGGGAACGGGAAATCGACCGCCGCCTCTTCTTGGCTCGTTATTTCCTAGATTTTCTAATCCCCAAGAAGTTTCGAATAGTGGATCAGTACTATCAATTGAAATGATATAATTGGGCTCGATGCGCTTCACCCAAGTTTTTGAAGTAAGTTCATTACTTAATTGATCAACTTTATAGATACCCAAGTGATCTAAGCTCACTGATTGAAGCTCTGTTAAGTTTTCTTCCGTAATATTGATTCTATCAACCTCTACCAAAAAGCCATCGAAATCATTTGCCAAGACAGGCGCAGATACTAGAGTTGCCATCAAAATAATTTTTTTCATAATTTATTTTAGAAAAATAATTATTTAATGAGAAGAACTTATTGTTCTCCTGGAGGTTTAGGCTCATCATGTCTGACACGATCCCTCACCTTATCTCTCATATCTTTATTTCGTTTTCTGTCGCGAAAACGCTTTTTAGCGTTATCAATCTGCCTCTCTGTTGGAGTGCTTCTTCTAGTCTTAGAGTTGAAATCTTTTCTTTTTTTACGTTTTTCTTTTATCTTTTTTTGAACCGACGGATTATTCATCAATTTCTTAATTTTATCGCGGGACCTCTGTGTCCTTTCTTCCCATCGCTTCTTAAACGTCTGCACTCTTGGTTTATTAGCTTTCCATTTTTCACGTTTCTTTAAGTATGCCTGACGAAAGTTTTTTCTGATACTTTGCCATTTAGAAGTCTTTTGGGATTCAACATCCCAATTCATATTTTTAAAGACATCCAGTTTTTGGCGCGCAGTAAAGTTCCTACCATTTTCAACGACCATGGATTCATTTTTAGTTAAAAAATCAGTATTACCATTTGATTCTAACTCAACCGTCCCTTCATTAACTGCAACCACCACGTCTTCATCAGTAGAAACAAGAAATTTCGTTCCTCGAACCCCAAGAGTTGCATCTTTAGACCGAACAACTAAAGACTCAGAGCTACTCTCTTTGAGCATTTTTATTAAAATTGAACCGATCTTATTTGTCAGCTCCGCTGGACTTGAGACTTCTTGATTCTTTCCCTCACCTATAACTTCTGGTAGTTGATTGAAATTCAATTTAGTGCCACCTTCTAACTTCAATACTGAGTGACCTACAATCTTTATGACAGCGAGACCGTCTTCTTTGATAACTAATTGATCACCTTCTTCTATTGCAGCACCTTTTTGAAGTTTAATCTTCAATCCAGCGGCATTGAATTTGTAGTTATCGCCTTTATTAAAAACTATTTTTGCTTCTAATGTTGCTTGAGCAAAAGTTAAACTCGTGCTCAAAAAAGTTAAGGCTATAAAGCAAAGAAAGTACAAACGGTCCATAGGACTCCTGCAATGGTAGCAGCAAAAACAGCTGGTGGAAGTTGAGTTGTTACGTGGTCCATAAGATCACATCCAGTACACATTGCACTAAGTACGGTAGTATCAGAGATAGGAGAACATTGATCACCAAAAACTGAACCATTCATAACGGCTGCAAAACAAATCATCATATAAAATTCAGGATGTGCCATTCCAATAGATTGAGCTATTGCCCAAGAAAGTGGCATTGCAAGTGGAAAGGCAACTGCAAATGTTCCCCACGAAGTACCCGTCGAGAATGCAATTAAAACCGTTAATATTTGCAAGATCACTGGTAAGCTCCAAAAAGGAATTGAGGATCCTAAAAGCTCAACAAGATACATTCCTCCTCCAGCTTCTTTACTCAGGGTTCCAATTGTAATGGCCAAAAGTAAAATAGCAGAACCTACAACGACACCTTTAAGTCCGTCACTTATCCCCTCAATAACATGCTTGAGCTTCAATCCTCTAACCATAGAAAGAACAACACTAAACATTAATGCAATTCCAAAAGCTTGTCTTACCTTAGGAGACCCCATAAAAACAAAAGTTCCAACAGCAATAGCAATTAATAAAGCCAATGGACCAAAAAA
>CATLVA010000357.1 GCA_950060715.1 uncultured Oligoflexia bacterium
CCGCTGAAAACTCAAACGCTTTGCCGTCAAATTCTAAGGTTATTCCCGAAACCTTATCGCCTAATTCGAAAAATTTTCTCTCAGGCTTAGACACGATAAAAGATAGACCACTTGCTGAAATATCGAAGCAATCTTTTTTAAATAATTGCTCTACTTGTTTGTGTCCATGTCCTAATTTTTTAAATGTGGACTTAACACTTATTCCATTTTCGACAAACAATCGAAAACTCTTTCTTCTATCGACTTGTGCGATCATTGCTGGGATCGTAATTCTCACGTCCCCGTTTTGTTCAATCTGCTTAACTTCAGTTTGAAACAAAACCATATCCTCTGGTAAGTAGAAGTTCAGGTTATTAGCACTCGCCGCCAACTCGCCTAATAACTTTGTCCCTTGTCGAGATGCCGCTCTTACAACAATCTCTTTTCTCGCCTTTCTAATAATATAGAAGGTCACCTCGACCGTTACTTTTTTCCCCGAAACAAATTTCCATGCAAGAACAGAACGCTCATTCAACTTTGTGTTATCAATGATGCTTTGAATGGACCACTCATCATAATTTTTTTGTAATAAATTTTGATTCGTATTTTCCATCTTTAAACCTGTTCTTATATGGCCTCTCTAACAACTTTCATCGCTAGAGAGGCGGGGGCTTAAGATAAATTGGTACATTTATACCAATAATTGTTCTTTTTTAGCACAGGGAGGTTGCCCTCCCCGCCTCTCTACTTACCTACTTAATTATCCAATTAGTCTCATTGCACTATTTGGAATCGAGTTAGCCTGAGCTAAAGATGAGATACCTGCAGACTTCATTACGTTGTTTGCAGCAAGCTTCGCAGACTCTTCCGCTACATCGACATCTTCAATTCGAGATCTAGCAGCTTCAGTGTTTACCGCAGCAGTATCTAAGTTGGTTATAGTTGATTGTAGTCTAGATTGGATCGCACCAAAGTTTGCTCTAAATCCAGCTACTTTATTAATCGCTTCGTCAATTACTTCAAGGTTTCCTTGAGCACCGTCTTTTTCAGCAATGCTAGTCCCTTCAATTCCCAGTGAAGCAGCTGTTGCATCAGTAGCATCTGCATCAAATGAGATTCTATTATCTTCACCGGCATAAGCACCGACGTGAAATTCCATTGTTCCTGTATCACTTTGACCAGTAAGAAGTTCCTTACCTGAAAAAGTAGTTGTTTTAGAGATACGATCAACTTCTTCTACGAGTTGTTCATATTCAAGATTTAAATATCCGCGTTCTCTTTCACCTACAGTATCTGAAGCTGCTTGAATTGAGAGTTCTCTCATTCTTGTTAGGATGTTCGTTGATTCATCAAGACCACCTTCAGCTACTTGTACAAGTGAAACACCTGAACTCGCGTTCTTTTGAGCCATTCGGTAACCTCTTACCTCAGCTTCCATTTTCTTAGCAATACCTAGACCAGCAGCATCGTCTGCTGATTTAGTGATTCGTTTACCAGAAGCCAGTTTTGCGTAGCTGTCTTCTGTGTTTTCTGCAGCTTTTCTTAGTTCTTTTTGTACCGCTACAGAAGGTACGTTTGTTTTAATTCTTAAGCCCATTTTGTACTCCTCTAATAAGGTTAAGTTTAACGTCCAGTAGTTGATAGCAACCATCAGACATAAACCTTATCGATGCACTCAGGAATAAGTTTAGGAAAAATTTAAAGAATCCTGACAAAATATGTCAAAGACTAGTAATTTCAATGAATTACACGGGGAAAAATTGATGCCAATTATCAGGTATTATTGATTTTCTCAATAGTTGAGGTGGTAGAAAAGCCATCAATAAACTTTAGAGATAAGACTTGGCCTCCATTTTGTAAGACAAAATCCGAGCCAACTATTTGATCAGGCTTCCAATCTCCACCTTTAACTAAGATATCAGGACTAATCTCTTTTATAAGATTCAAAGGTGTGTCTTCTTCAAAAATAAAAACAAAATCTACTGCTTTAAGATTCTCCATCACAAATTTTCGATCTTGTTCATGATTTACTGGACGAGATTCACCCTTCAATCTTTTAACACTAGCATCAGAGTTTAAGCCGACGACAAGAAGGTCACCGAGAGCGCGTGCTTCATTCAAGTAGCTCACATGTCCACGGTGAATAATATCAAAACAGCCATTAGTAAAAACGACTTTTTTATTTTCTCTTGCTTGGTTAAACTGGTCTAAATTCATCTTTTAATAACTTGTGTTTCAAAGAAGAGATCTTGAGTTTTTAAAATTGCTGGAAGCCCTATTAAAATTAAAGATAGCAAACAAAACAGATTTCTTTTAAAAGATAAAGTCAGTGAGATCGGCTTTAAGTTTTTTACAACTTTTATACCAAAGATTCTTTTTCCAAATGTTGAGTGCTCTGTAGAGTCTAGCACTGAAAAATAAAGAATATGATAGAGAGATAACATCGCTAAGCTAAATGTTGCACTTAACTCAGAGAAGATTGTTACTTCATTAACAGGAATATCAGCAAAGAAAAATGAAAGAACTGTAGTAGCAACAGCAAGTGTTCCAACAAAGATCATATCAATAGTCCAAGCAATTAAACGTTCAGCTGAATTAGCTTGTTTAATGATTTCTATTTTCTTTTCT
>CATLVA010000358.1 GCA_950060715.1 uncultured Oligoflexia bacterium
ATTAGATTGGGTATTTCGCGACAGCGCCCCAATATCGCCTAAACGCCCGTTTATACCACAAAGTATCAATGTTTAGTGCCGCGCTAATAACGGGCACAATAGACACAGCTATCTTCAGTTAATTGATATGTCAATCAGCATAAATATTTAAAGCACAACTGCTGTAAGGGAAAAAGTGACAAAGTTAAAGCTAAGTTTGTCGCAATTCCAAAGGCCATTGAGAACAATACACTTAGGCGAAGTTACAAGAAAGTTATCACTAAAGAAGCCCAGGTTTTAAAGGTAATTAGAAAACTGAAAGGTTTTACTCAGTACAAGGCAAGCTTTCTTTGTGGCTATCACAAGACCGCCATTGGGCACATCGAAAATGGTAGAGTTGAAATTCCAAAAAGCAGGATTCAACACATTTTAGAGTCCTACGGCAGCTCAATGGATGAATTTAATCATCACATGAACTCCGATGTTTTGGTAACAGAAATTCAAGACGATTGTATCAGTATTATCAAAAGTCTTGGCGAAGAAAAGCTCAAAGCTGTTTACCCACTACTATAAACATTTAAAAACTAATTTATTAAGGAGTAACAATTATGAAAACAAATACAGGTAACCCAAAAAAGAAAAATGACGAATATTCTTCAATTAGAGTGAAAGGATCTACAAAGTCCAATGTGAACAAATTTTTAGAAAAAATAAATAAAGCTGAAGACTGTGGAAAGATAACTTTTGATTCTCTCAATCTAGCCCCCTATATACTCCGGACAAATTGATATGTTAGAATAGTCTAGGAGGTCCAGTTTGGCTAAGTCACTACATTCCGAGGAATTTAAGGCGCAAGTCTTAAAAGAAGTAAAAGAGATCCACAATGTAGCTTTCGTTGCCAGGAAGCATAACATTCCAGCTCACCGCATTCGACATTGGATGAAAAAGGCAGAACCAGTTTCTGATCTTCAGAAGGAAAAAAAGAAAGTAAAGCAGCTAGAAAAAGAATTGTACGAAACAAATCTAGAACTTGAAATATTAAAAGCACTTCTAAAAAAAAGCCATCAACGAGAAATGAGCGAATCCTAATCGCGAAAGACTTTATTGATGCGGGCTACCCAGTTGGATTGGTTCTTTCACTTTGTGAAGTAGCCAGTTCGACTTGGAATGACTTTCAGAATAGAGAAGAAGTTAAACCTCCCTCCAAGTCCAATAAGAGAGGAAGGCCGATTCCTGGTTTTACAACGAATCCAAACGGAACAATTACTCCTGATCACCTAATAGTAGCTACATTAGAGAAGTATAGGGAGCGACCTGAGTTCTCCAATGGCGGCGGCTACCAGAAGCTAAAACACTATTTAAAAAGGGATTACGGCATTTATGTGAACCATAAAAAGCTCTACAGGCTCTGCAAAGAGCATAAACTCCTACTTCCACGGAACAGGAAGAAAGTGAAAATTAACCGCAAGATCACAGAGAATCGAATTGTCTACAAGCCAAATCAGCTTTGGGAGTTCGACATTAAATACGGCTATGTTCACGGGGAAAATAGACACTTCTATTTACTAAGTTTTGTAGACGTTTTTGATCGACGGGTTGTGAACTACTACACTGGTTTAAGTTGTAAAGCAGAGGATCTAAAAACAACTTTCCAGACTGCCTTGGAGAACTTATCTGAATCAGAAAAAGAAGGCTTGGTAATCCGCAGTGATAATGGTCCACAAATGACTTCGATAGTTTTTGCAAAATATATTGATAGTATCAACGGAGTTCATGAATTTATCCCACCGGGCGATTGTAACAAAAATACTCATGTGGAGTCTTTCAATTCGATCATTGAGACGGAGTTTTTCCAAGTCTGGTATTTTGAGACTTACGCACAGGCTTACAAGGAGACCTATAAATTTATCCAATTCTATAATGAGCAAAGAATCCATGGGTCACTGAACATGATGAGCCCGGTAGAGTTTACTGAAAAATTTAGCCGTGGCGAGACTCAGATACTAGACGTTTCTGTGTAACGAAAAATTCCGGATTTAGGGGGTTGACCCGGAACGGAGAAGATTTAATTTTCAACATTGGCGGAAATAACTTTAGATTAATTGCGATTGTAGAGTTTGAAGAAGGCATCTTAACAGTAAAAAAGATAATGACTCACGCAGAGTACGACAAAGAATATTAACGAGGTATGAAATGGGTGTTTTAGCAAAAATTTTAAAAAAAGAACAAAATCCGGATTTACTCTTAGCTTATGAAAGTAAACTAAATGCCCCTCTGTCCCCGATTACTTCAGACTCACAGTGTGATGAATTGAACGACCAACTGGACGAGTGGATAGATCAAAAGACGTCGATGAAGAATGTAGAAGCCATAAAGATAATGTCTGAGGTCATAAAACACTCGGCAAATTTAGTTAATACGTATGAAATTAATCGATTTAAATTTGAGAAGAATAAACCTGTCGATATCTTAAAGATACTTATTCAAGATAATGGATTAAAGCAAAGAGATCTTGCGATCCATTTTGGATCTCAAAGTATTGTATCCGAAGTTCTTAATGGAAAAAGAGATATTTCAATTTCGGCAGCAAAAAAGCTTGGTAGTTTTTTTCGAGTTTCTCC
>CATLVA010000359.1 GCA_950060715.1 uncultured Oligoflexia bacterium
AGAAGCGTTCTTCCACCGATATCGCGGATAAGTGGAATCAGTTGTTTCATTGTGCTCGGAACATAGTCTTGATCGTAGAATGAAACAGTGTCGGTACACAGATAGACTTTGGCGTTGTTTTTATAGTCGTAATTATTTTGAAGAAATAAGCCAGACTTAAACCTTTTTTCAGAAGGTAAAAGATGGTAACCAGTCATCCACTCAACTTGTCCCATGCCCATAGATCCATCGCTATTAGTGAGAGTTGCAGACGTAAAAACAGTCGAAGCTGAATCTTGAAGAACGTTTTCATAAAAAAGCTCGCCAACATCAACCGGCGAACTACTAAATAGAAAGCCATACTCATCATGAAATTTAATAGAGCTTACGTACTTTACTGTATCTTCCATAAGTCTCTCGAGAGTCAAATAAGACTCTTCAATATGACCGGCGTTAGATTCAAATAAACTAAATGCTTTCAGGTCATTTTCATCATTAAGAGTATTCATACTCCAGCGGCTCATCAGAGGGAGAATTAACTCGTAAAACCCTCTAAAAATATATTGTAGAGAGTCGACTTGATTATACAGACTCGCTTGAAGGCTATCCTTTAGCTGATCCTTATTAAACATGAGAAACTCATTCCAATAAATATCTGTATAATTAGGGAGTTTTCTCGCGAATCGCTCAATCAAGTTCTTTAATTCACTAATATTTTCTTCAATCATTTTTGATGTAGAACTAGCTTCCTTTCTTATTCTTTGAACAAGCTCATCATCACCTTTTTCCGCTCCCAAGAGGTAGTAAACAGGAGCCACCATTGATGAGAGGTTCCTCGCAAAATTTTCCAATTCAGCTTGGGTTAACTCTGAACTAAAAGCTCTCGTCGCCTCCCCCTCAAGTTTATGTGCCTCATCAATCACGATATATTTAGGTCTCTCAACTCCGCGAGGCCAAGATAAAGTGAGCGCATGGTTGCCAACGATTACATCTGCCTCTTTGGCTTTCCTTAACCCCTGTAAATAGGAACACTCTGTTTTAAAAGGACATTTATTACCGGTACAGGCCCTAAAATCAACCTGTATCTCTTCTTCCAATTCATTGAAGGCTTTAAGCTTTCGCTTAAGCACAAAAGGAATATTCTCTCTTGTAATAACGTTATTATAGTCTTGGACCCTACGGTTATTGAAAAATGCTGCCTCAAAATAAGCTTTGGAAAACTTCTCTTCAAAGGTATTTAAATCAAGAAGATTTTCATCTTCTTCACTTCTAAATAACAACTCACAAAAATGATTACTCGATCCAATAAGCCGAAGAACTTTTAGCTGGCTATCTTCAAGTCCAAGTAGTTGTTTAGCTCCAGGTATATCTTTGGCCATCGCCTGATTTTGCAGGGTTTTTGTTCCAGTAGAGATAAGTACCTGCTCTTTTGAGTCCTTCGCCTTTAAAATAGATGGCAATAAATAGCCGAGTGTTTTCCCGGTTCCGGTTGGAGCTTGAATGAGTGCGTGAATATCATTTTTGAATGATTGCCCTACCCTTAAAGCTAGCTGCTCTTGAGAAGGACGATAAGTATAATAAGGAAGTTTATGCTTAACTTGCTCTTCGCTCTGAAGAATAAATTTTATATTTTCACCCGAAAAACCTAAATTAAAGCTCTCTGAACTAGCATGAAACTCTTCTGGAGTGTTAAGAGAGGCTTTATACTTGTCTAAAGTTTCATCTAAATCAAATTCTATTTGCTCTGCTATCTCAATGAGCTCCTCTTTTTCTAATTGGTAAAAGGATTTGAACCAGAATTCTTCTTTTCTAAAGCGATCAAGCTGATCTTGCATGAAAAGTCTAAGTTCACGATCGAAATGAGTGATATAAACCGCCAAAAGCATTACTTTCAATAGATCAATTGAATCCGAAAGACCTCTATGTTCTTCTGAGTCAGCAATCTTAAGGTCAATGATAAACCCTTCTAGACTTAAAGTTGATCTTTCAGGAAATAGCAAAGAAAGAAAATACATAGAGTCATTGAAGGTTTCAGGCTCTCTTTCCCCACCTAAGTCTTCAAATGATTGCGACAAAAACTGCTCTTCGAAAGAAGAATTATGTGCAATTAGTGCATGCCCCTCTAGGTCCCATAGATCTTGAACGACCTTGTCCCAGGCAGGTGCTTTCTTGACGTCATTTTGTCTTATCCCAGTTAATTTTTGGATAAACTGCGATAATTTATTTTCTGTACGAACAAGTGATGAGTATTTTCGCACTAGCTTAGTTCCTTCAAACTGAAGAAAACCTAAATCTATTATTTCGTCATAAGAAGGATCCACGCCAGTAGTTTCAATATCAATTACTGCCCAGTGTCCAAGATCTTGCATATTGCCACCCGTTCTATTTTTTGGAAGAATACAGGCAGTTAATTTAAGTGAAGGTAAATCAAATGTCATCATCAGTCTTCTTTCAGGTCCAGTCGTTTATCATTGTTGCTTTGATGCTGTATGGTGTATCACAGAGAAAAATTCGTTTTAAACATATGCGAATTATGAAAATTGCCATTGCCTGGGACCTCCTCCTAGTAGCTCAGATTGAATTAACTCGCCAAGCAATTAATACAGCATC
>CATLVA010000360.1 GCA_950060715.1 uncultured Oligoflexia bacterium
CGATTTTTAAAGTAGTTATAACTTTAAGGAAGAGGTTATATTAATGATTAGGAATTTATTAGTCCCATTTCTGTTGGTTTTTACTTTCTGCGTAGAAGCCCAAGAAGCATCCAAAATAAAATCAGTCAATTTTATTCAAGATGGCGAAGTTTCAAAACTTATTATTGATTTTGATGGTGAGTTCATCGCTGATCGAAAGCATCTTAAAAAAGAAAAGCAAATCTTATTAGATATTAAAAATGTTGTTGCTGATAAAAAGTTTTTAAGAGGAATCGATACATCTGAATTTTCAGGGAGTGCGGTATATATTTCTCCTTATAGAAAACCGGGTGCAAAAAATGAAGTTCGATTTGCTATTCAGCTCAGAGACAATATTCGCTCTTTTATAGAAAAAAGAAAGAATAGAATGATTTTGCATATTGAAAATAGATTTGGTGTTTTTACCAGAGCGAAATTAAACAAAGTTGAAGATGGTCAAGTTGCTCGTGAAGAAGATGCTGACACTCAGAAACAAAAAATTCTTATTCCTAAATCGAATAGTGTAGAAGATATTTTAGAGAATTTAACTCAATCTGGAGTTAAGAGATACGTTGGAAGAAAGATATCGTTAAATGTTAATGGTGTTTCGTTTCCGGATGTCTTGAGGATGATCGGTGAAACATCAGGTTTTAATATTATTATTGAAGATGATGTAAATAAGCTTAAGCCGCTTTCAATTAATTTGACGAATCTTCCATGGGATCAAGTTCTTGACACTATTATGGAACTTGGAAAGTTAGTTGCTATCAAATATGGAAATATTTTAACTATTACTACTGCTGAAAAGGCCTTAGCTGAAAGACAAAAAGAGTTAGATGAAAAGAGTAAAAATAAAACTCTCGAGCCATTAGTTACAAAAATTTTCCCGCTAAGTTACGCTTCAGATGCTGATATTAAAAAGATTCTCGAAGATTATATAACTAAAGACAGAGGTAGCATTCAATTCGACAAACGTACGCAAAATATGATTGTCAGAGATACTGTTGATGTTATTGAAAAAATTAAAAAAATTGTTGAAACTCTAGATACTCAGACTCCTCAGATTTTAATTGAGTCAAAAATTGTTGAAGCTTTTGAAAATTATGAATTACGAGCTGGTCTTACTGCACCTGGTTTATCATTTACTTACGACCCTTTAACAACAACTTCTGGATTGGAAGCAAATGAAGGCGCCTTTACATTTAACTCGGCTACGAATTTAGATGCGACTCAAATTGTAAATGCAACTGTAACAGTTGGTCGATTGACTGAACTTGCATTCGCTCTGGAGTTAATGGAGACAGAGTCTAAGGGGAGAATTATTTCATCTCCAAGAGTCATTACTCAAAATGGTGAGTCTGCAACAATTAGTGATAAGACAGAACGTACCTTTGTTACTACGACCACTTCGGAATTAGGAGCACCTCAACCTCAAACCACAAAAATTCCAGTAACAATATCTCTGCAAGTTACCCCGAAGGTTACGAATGAAGGGTCTATTGCGTTAAATGTTAATATAACAAAATCTGGTTATGGAACAACAAGTGTTCCAGGTGAATTACCACCTACAAATTCTAGAAGCATACAAACTAACGTGTTGGTAGATAACGGTTCAACAGTTAGTATTGGTGGGATTTATCAAACGGATGAGCAAACTATTGAATCAGGTATTCCTTTTTTGAAGGATTTACCTATTATCGGCTGGCTATTCAAAAACGGATATAATCCTCAACAGACTAAATCTGAACTACTTATTTTTCTTACTCCAAGAGTAATAAATCAAGAAGAGGCTGGCCTTACTAATAGAGAACTTGGCGAAGACTTAGGAGTCTAGAAGTGGCGGGAACGAGAAAAAACTCTTCGCTTCTATCGAAGTATACTTTAATGTATCAAAAGAAGCCTCAATCTAGGGTGTTTGCACCTCTTGCTGAAACTTATAGAAAGCTTGGGATGGTAGATGAAGCAATCAATATTCTCCAAAAGGGAATACGAATTCATCCTACGTACACTCTTGGATATATCGTTTTAGCTAACTGCTATTACGATTTGCAGAACTTTGAGTTAGCCTACAATACGATTAGATCATTTGTTCCTGGAAACCTCGAAAATTTATCACTCCAAAAGTTATTTGCAAAAACCTGTATGCAGTTAGGGTATTTAGATGAAGCTCTAGTTACCTATAAAAACCTACTGCTCCTTAATCCTAAGGACATGTTTGTAGCCGACCAGGTTAAGCTTTTAGAAGATGATCTACTCATAAATCAAGAAGAAGAGTTAGAGCCTGAGGCGATAAATAATCCTACCTCATTTGATGAGGATAATTGGATTCAAGTGGATTTTGGAAAGACAGAAAGCTCTCAAGCTAAAGATAGAGAAGATGAGATCGAATGGGAAGTTCAAGATCCAATAGCTAAATTTAAAAAAGAGGTTTGGGAAGAAAAGCTAGAAGTGGCGAAAAGATCTCTTGATGATGAATTCTTTTATGAGGATTATGATAACTCAAGCGAGGATGTCATTACTCCAGAAATTGAAGAGGAAACTCCTGAAGAAGATGGACCG
>CATLVA010000361.1 GCA_950060715.1 uncultured Oligoflexia bacterium
GGCCTCTTTAAAGATTTTTACATCTGCGGCGGGAGGGTTAACAATCGTTTGAAACATAAAGGCTGGAGTTTTAGAGAGAATATTTTTTCCCATGATGAAAGCTTCATTTGCTCGAGGAAATCTATTAGTTAATCCCATTACCTTCGTTCCAAAAAGATTTGAAGCATGGCAAGCGGCACAGCTAAAAGAGAGACCCAAGTAACCATTATGATCAAAAGCAGAGACTCCCATGGCCTCTCTTTGTACTCCCTCAAATGGCGGAATATAATTAGGGCCATATTCTTCAATCGTTTCTGGAAATTCATGTAGTCCCAGCCATTTATAAATAGAGTCGAAACTTTTAAATTGAGTTAGTTTTTTTGCGATAGAAAATATAAATCTTCGAAGAGGTGAAGAAGAATCGGAGTTAAAAAATTTGTCCATCGAAGTTTTTGGCAATTGGAGTCTTGTTACTTCCACAGGATAATTGAAGGCATGGTAAGCACCCTTTTTAACCAGCTTTTCGTGCTCAACTTCAGAAACACCCCAAATATTTTTACGATTCCCATCCGAGAAGCAAATTTCATGGCCGTGGCTCATCTCACATTGGACTTCTCCTGGGAGAGTTGCCTGGTCGCTCCAGTCTGTGGCGCTAAGCGCAAGGGGGTAAACAAATAAAATGGACAATAATTGGATTTTCAATAGTTTATTCTTCATAGTAGGGAAATTAAAGTATTCCCGATACGCGAAGTCAACTTACATTAAATGTCTGAATTTCCTCTTTTTTTAAATTCTCTAATTTTTGTCGATTTATTTCTATTCCAATTAGCGGTATAACTTCTCTTGTAGGGGATTTGTTGCTTTAAGACCCTACTTCCTCCCAGTAATAAACAATTTCTTTTGAGAGCGTTTATTACTGGTTTTTTTTGCCTAAATTTCATTTCCAATCAATTTTCTCAATGGCGCTCTCAAAGGCTGAAGATGTCAGTGGAGTGCTTAGGTAGGTGTCTGCTCGGTACTTAGTCTTAGCGTGAGCCTGGGCTTTCTGAGGCGAGAGTTTCTCGGCAATGA
This sequence comes from uncultured Oligoflexia bacterium, assembly GCA_950060715.1. The sequence goes on from CATLVA010000361.1 coordinate 1,051, forward strand.
TAAGAGTTCTGGCCTGGCTGAATTTGGCCCTGATTTGAGCGCAGAGCTGGTTTACCGCCTTAGGGTGACCATTATAATAAAACACTACCAACGACGCTGGATCATTGGTCAGGGTTTGATTGAGTTCAGGTAGGGTGGTTAAAATGCCAAGGCCCTCAGATATATTAAGAAGTGTATAATTCTGTTGGAAATAGTCCGTATTGAAATCAAATAAATAGATATTAAAATCATATGACTTAATTGCATTTTCTTCATCAGTAATAGCTTCAGCACTCGATTCAGTGACGTTGAAAAGAATATCGGCACTGGTGAGGTTTTCCTCGTTTTTGAGCTCTTCTTTCATAGCTTCAAAGTCTATTACGACAGTTGGCTTATCTTCATCATCATCTTGCATGAAGATATTTTACCCTAAATTGTTGATATTACAAAATCTCTTAAGAAATCCGAGCTTGGCACTCAATAAATTTTTAAGTTTTTCTCCTAACTGACCGATTAGACGTTAGGATAGTAAATACTATTCATAGGCGTAGGTTATTTAATGGCAATAGAAGACTTAGACCTCGAGTTCGAGGACGAAGAAGAAGAGAAAAAAGGTGATGCGCTCGACGTTGATGTCGACCTGACCTTTTCTGCTTCGCCAGACTCTCCTCAGGGAGGAGTGATCGATAAGGCACGCCAAAAACCTAGACCAAAGCCTGCGCCAAGCAATCCAAATAATAATGTCGCCGATATTAACCAAGCAAAAAATCTTAAAGCTAGACCTCAAGTACGACCTCAGGGCCAAGTTAAGCCTACGCCAAGTCAAGACTACTCTGATGATGTACAAGAGCTAAAAGCTGAAATAAAGGCACTACAAGAGCGAATGCGTCAGATCGAGCATCAAGCCGATCTCAAAGTCGCCGTTGCAGAAGCCGAAAAAAACTACCTCATTGAATATGTTTCAAACGCAAAAGTTCTTGATCATCAGATCACTCAGATGCTTCAAAGAATTAATGCTAAAGCACCTGCTGTTAAAGGGGAGGTGCAGATGATTAAAAAACATATCAATGAATTTGTGGCAAAGTCCATTCCAAAAAAGAAGGAGTAATTAACGGTTTGCAAAGCGAGAAGAAAAGAATATTCCCACAAAGACTAAACCGAGTCCTATGACACTTATAGGGTTAAGGTATTCGTCAAAAAAGATGATTCCTGTTAACCAAGCATAAAGGCTTGTCAGGTAATTAAAGTGAGATATTTTGGCCATGGGCTCAAGCATATAGGCTTTCGTCATAAATATTTGCGCAAGCTGAGTAAATACTCCCACTAGAATGAGCAGCACGAGGTTTTTAGGATCCGGTGTTATCCAGCTTTCAATTAGCCAGGGAATACATAGCGGAATTGTTACCAAGGGAAAATAAAAAATAACCAATTGAGGATCCGCCTTTCCTTTTAACTTTCTAATTATATTATAGGCCAGGCCAGCAAACATTGCAGCTACAGTGGGAGTATTTACTCAGCTTGCGCAAATATTTATGACGAAAGCCTATA
>CATLVA010000362.1 GCA_950060715.1 uncultured Oligoflexia bacterium
TCTTTTTTACTCTGAGAATAGAGAAGAGAAGAATCAAGGGGCAATCCTTCCAAATGCAGCGGAAGTAACTTCTGTAAGTGCAGAGAGAAACTAATTTTAGAGCGAGTTTACTATGAAAAATAAGGTAGGACTTGGCTCAAAAAAAGAGTTGAATGCTGAGTTGAATCTAACTCCATTTATCGATCTACTTTCTACATGTGTATGTTTCTTACTTATCACGGCCGTATGGATCGAAATTGGTACTGTCGAAATCAAACAATCCCACGGGACTGAGGCTGCGGCAAGTAAGAAAGAAAGTTATGATCTGGATTTGGTTTATAAAGATCCAACTCATCTACGAGTGAATCTGAAAAGAAATGGAAAAAGAGTAAAGGGTTTTAAAGTAGAGTCTCAAGATTCTACTTCATTGCAAGCTGCTCTAGACCAGACTATTAAAGATAAAGTTTTAAACTATAAAAATAAAATCATCGATATTGCAACAGCGACAATAACCCCAAGAACTACAGTTCAGTATGGGCAGCTGGTAGAGACATTGGATACTCTACGGTCAAATAAAATCCTTAATATCGGTGTTTTATCAGCTAGAGGGCAATAGATATGCGACTAAATCAGAGCTTGGTTTCATCAGACCCGTTTGAAAAACATTTAATTAAAAGAAAAAGAAAAACTGCATGGGCGAAAAAAGCAGCGGTAGGTGCGCTGATGTTGACATCAATGGTTGACATGTTTTCGATGTTAGTAGTTTTTCTTCTTCAAACTTTTTCAACTTCCCCTGAGATATTGATTAATAAAGGGGTTACACTTCCTGATTCGATAACGGCGACGGAAGTGAGAGAGGCACCCGTTTTGGCCGTGGCCAATGATGGGAATCTCTATCTCGATCAGAAAATCGTGGGGGAAGTGAAAAAAGTTTTACGTAGTCCAAAAAAACTCATGAGTGATCTTCATAATATTAAAGTTGATTGGGCGAAAAATCACAGCGGACAAGCTTTTCCTGGAGAAATTAACTTACAAGCTGATAAAGAAGTACCATCAACAGTTGTTTCTCAAATTATGGGGATTTTAACTACTGGTGAGTTTTCGACCATTAAGCTTGCGGTTATAGGACTAAGGTAATGCGCTATTTACTATTGTCTTGTTTGTTTGTTGGAAGTGCTTTCGCTGATCAATATTTAATTGATGAGATGGAAGCTCTTAAAGCTAGTCTTGAAAAAAATGACCCTGGTAGGCAGGAGCTTAGCCTGCGTTTAGCTGACCTTTATTTTGATGTTTCGATTCAGGAGGGAGATGAGACTGAAAAACTCGATAAAATCTCTCACCGCAAGAAGGCCTTAGAACTCTATTTGAATGTGTTGAGTGGACGTGATGGTTTAACTAAGGTTGAAGGCGAAAAAGAAATCCTTATTAAATATCAAACAGCAAGGGTTTATAGAAAGCTTGGGCAACAAGATAATTCAAAAAGCTATTTTGAAGAGGTTTTCTACTCAGACTCAAAAGACAAAAATCTCAAAAGAGAAGCAGCTTACTCTTTAGCTGAATACTATGAAGAAAAGATCAATTTTGATCAGTCAGATAAATATTATAAAGAAGCGATATCACTTTGTAGTTCGATTGAATCCTGTAACCTCTCTCACTACAAGAGAGCTTGGCTACACTATAAAGAGTTGAAAGTGGATTCTGCGATTGAGGAATTAAAGCTTGCTCTATTTGATCGTACTGGACAGGTAAGAGAAAAAGTTATTAACGATTTAATGCTTTTTTTCTCGAACAGAACAACTGATGGTAAAGATGAGATTGCCTTTATTAAAGAACTTGTTGAGAAAACAGGTAAAGATGAACTCGTTCGCCAATTAGTGGAGTCCTTTTATGGCGCTGGTAATAGAGTTGCAGGAGCCAATTCATTAATTTATTTAAATACTAAATCTCCAGATATCTTTTATGAAATGAGATTGTTGGAAGAATTTTATGGTTTTAGAGATTGGGATGAAATCGAAAAATATCTTTCTGCTCTAGAAAAAAGAAATGCAAAAGAGCTTCCACAAAAAAACGAAGAATCAAAAGAATTTCGTGAAATGCTCAAACGTGTAATCGTCCAATTTGGTTCCGAAGCAGATCAAGATCCTAAACAATATTCAAGCTATCTAAGAAGAGCTATTGATAGGTATTTGAGTTTTTATCCTAATGATGAAATGCGAACTAAGATGCAACAGGGATGGCTTAAGGCTCAAGAAGATAAAATGGCAAAAATTGAAAGGCTTGGTCTTTGGATTAAGGAAGATATTGTCTATAAAAGAGACCTAAAGCATATAAGACAGTTAAGACAGACAAGACTGTCTCTTGCGCAGGAGCTTGCGATACCTCAAATCATCTTAGAAGAATCCTTAGAGCTTGCGCTGATATTGAAAGATTCTAATGAAAGTAGGGAGTTTCTCTATCTTGCAGGACTTCATTATTATAAGAATAATAATTTTCCTTTTGCACTTTCAAAGTTTTTACCACTGGCAAAAATTGAGAGTTTAGAAAAGGCAGATAAATGGGCCATCCTAGCACAAAACTTAACGTTAGATATTTATAAT
>CATLVA010000363.1 GCA_950060715.1 uncultured Oligoflexia bacterium
CTATGAATGACAATACTTTAATACTTAATCGCCTAAGAAAAAATCAAAAACGACTGAAGTCCTACATCAAAGACAACAATTTAGAAGCATTTCGTCTCTATGATAAAGATATACCTGAATACCCTTATATCATAGATGTTTATGGTTCGAAATTGGTCATTTTTGAGAAAGGTAAAAAGCTCCAAGACGATGAACGAAGTTTAAAGCTCAATCATCTGGCGGATATTAAGACGGCACTTAATGAACTTTATCCTGAATATGAGGTAGTCGTTAAGGAAAGAGTGCAAAATAAAGGCAAACAACAATACGAAAAACAAGAAAATATCCGACATTTTTTCACCGTTACTGAAGGTCCATTAAAATTTCGAGTAAATACTTATGACTATATAGACTGCGGTCTTTTTTTAGATCACAGACCTCTTAGAAAAAAAATTATGAAAGAGGCTCAGAACAAATCAGTTTTAAACTTATACTGCTACACCGGAGCTATTTCCGTTGCAGCTGCTTTTGCAGGAGCTAAAGTTACAAGTGTGGATATGTCCAAAACTTATTTAAAATGGGCTGAGAAAAACTTCGAACTTAATAAATTTGACCCTAAAGATCACAAATTTCTTCGTGAGGATATTAGCGCTTGGCTACCTGACTTTCATGAAACTTTTGACCTGATCGTACTCGCCCCACCAAGTTTCTCCAATTCTAAAAAAATGGACGATATTTTTGATATTCAGAGAGATCACGTTGAAATATTAAAATCACTTGCCAAAAATCTCAATGATGCTGGAAAACTCTATTTTTCAAACAATCTTAGAAACTTCAAATTAGATTCTGAAGTTGAATCTCTATATAAAGTGCGTGAGATAACAAAAGATAGCATCCCACCTGATTTTCGGGATGCTAAAATTCATCATTGTTTTGAACTGATTAAGCTTTCCCTTTAAGCATGCCATGCCAATACAACTTGGGAAGCCCATAAGCTTTTAGCATATACATACTAAAACGCTCTTGTGCTTGGTTGAAAGGAAAAGACTCCGCAGGATTTCCATCGTAATCAAACTCAGCCAAGATAGCCGTTCCATAACCGGTAACCAGTGGACAAGAGGCATACCCATCATATTTTGCTTCTAATGGATCTCCATCGATTAACGAAACTAAGTTTTTAACCGTCACAGGAGCTTGTTTCCTAATAGCAGCACCGGTTCTTGAAGTAGGCAGCGAGCTACAATCCCCTAGACTAAAAACATTTTTAAATTTCGAATGTTGAGTGGTGTATTTATCGACATCGACCCAACCCGCTTCATTAGCTAAACCACTTTTACTTATAAAATCAGGTGCACTCATTGGTGGAACTGCGTGAATCATGGTGTATTCTTTCTCCACCATTTTTCCCTGATGTTCGAAGATGGCCACTTTTCTTTCTGGATCAATTTCTCTTAAAATATGTTCATAGCTTGGACTCAGTCCCTTTCTCTCTAAAACTTTCTCTAAAGCTGCCTTATACTTCGGAACACCAAATATTCCCGGTCCAGCAAGGTGAAAATCGATATTAATATCTTCTCTTATGCCTTTTTTCCTTAAGTAGTCTTCCGCCATATAAACGATCTTTTGAGGAGCACCTGCACATTTAATCGGCATCGGAGGTTGAGTAAAAAGGGCATTATCTCCAGGGCGTAGCGCTTGAATAAATTCCCATGTTTTATCAACATGCTCATAACTATAATTAGAACAAACTCCGTCTTTGCCTAAGCTTTCTGGTAACCCTTTAATGGCGCTCCAATTGATTTGTATTCCAGCAGCAACGATCAAATAGTCATAACCGACAGTGGAATCATCAGCTAACTGAACTTTATTGGCTTCTGGATCAAACCCCTTAACCGCTTTTTTAATCCAATGCACTTGCGAGGGAAAAACATCAGCCTGGTTTCTCTCACTTTCCTCTTTTTTAAATACTCCCGCGCCAACTAAGGTCCACAGTGGTTGATAATAATGCTTTTCACTAGGATCAATTATGGCCACATCCCAATTACGATCAGGAAAGTCGTTAAATAGTCTTGCGGCGACGGAGACACCTGCTGTACCTCCACCAACAATTAGTACTTGATACTTTTCTTTATTGGTCATTTGATGCTCCTTATTTTTTTATTTTTATCTTTCTTCCAAAATGAGTGGCCAAGCTAATCGCAAAGCCCAGTGATCTTTGAATATCTTGGTCAAATAATGATCCAAGCAGTGCTAACGGACCAATCTTTTTTCTTCTCCCAGCATTAGCAGCATGAGAATTACTCACAGCTAGAGATTGTCCTAGTGCACCCACGACTTCAATCGCTTTATCATCTAAAATCCCAGATTCTAAAAGCTTTGGAAGAGCACCTGACTCTACTAAGTGAATCAATTGCTGATTAAACTTCGTTAGGTTTTCACCCAAGTTTTCAATATTGAGTCCACCGGCAATGGCCTTCCCCATCATTTCATCCACACTATCAGTCATAATGGATAAAACATTTTGTAGCTCTTTTAGCTGAACCGAAGCTTCTGCGACTTGCTTCAC
>CATLVA010000364.1 GCA_950060715.1 uncultured Oligoflexia bacterium
GTCCATAAAAAGCATAACCATAGGTACTAATCCCTACGATATCCACGTAGTCTTTTATTTCTGCAAAACCCGAAGTCGCAGTTGTCATTTTGCTCGAGCCAGGCTCTTTTAAAGCGATAGAGACCATCAGTTTTAAATTAGGATAGTATGCCTTAATATTAGAATAAACTTGTTGGGCGAAAGTTTTAAATTCACTAAATTTTGTAGCATCATTGATCATAAGATCACTAATTTCTGGAGCGTAGTTGAAGTACTCAGGATTAAACCTTGCTATCAGTTCTAATGCGAAATTCGTGTAAGAGGTTATAACCTGACTATCATTAAAACTTCTCGTATCCCAAGGAGAAGGCCTAGTCATATTAGCTGAGGTACCCCAAAAGTCAGTCAAATCATCACGACTAGAATTGAGGGAGTCAACAGCTAAGTAAATGATCTTTCCATTATCAGTTTTGTTAATTCTGTTACTAATTTCGTTTTGAATATTGCTCTCATAGTTGGAAAAATTTGGAAAAGTACTAGCATCATTAAAAGGAATTCCCTGCTGAAAATGATGGGCCACCAAGTCTCCATTAGCATTTATGAAGTCGTATACGTCTGTTTCCGCTTGAGAGGTTGCAGCATATAGCCATGGGGTAAAGCCCATGTAGAAAGTTCTCTCGTTTGAAGTGCTTCCAGTCTCAGTTAGGGGGGAGTCTTTTTTCTCCTCTTCTTCTTGGGCGCATGAAAATATGAGTAATAAAGTTAGCAGAAACTTCATGCATATATTCTATGATAAATATTTATGCCACTCTAGAGTGGAATGATTGTCACTTAAGGAACTTAATTTGTAGGGACTATTCTTGATTAACTTGCTCTGTTGAAGAAGAGGAAGCATTGCTATTGGTTTTGAATTCTTTATTTTCGGTCCAGCCTTGAATAGTCATATCCTCGGAAGCTAAATGGGTACTCTCTGTGTTGAGATTATCTATCAGATTTTGGAAGTTCTTTTCCGCTCTGTGACTTTTAAGCTCTTTGTGATTTTCTTGTGCCTTTTTCCAGTTTTCTTCCGTACATCCAAAATTTTTGGCCATCGCTTGTTGCAAAACTTTTCTGATCCCTAAGTAGTGAGGGGAATTTAGGTCTCTGAACATCTCGTTAGTAAAATGTTGGACAACAGACTCCATATTAAGTCTATCGTCCTCGCCTGAATATTTTGTGCTTAGAGGAAGTAAATCTCCATCTAAATTAAAAGACCAGGTATCTATAAAAAATGTGTCGCCTGCCCTCCTTATTAACGAGGTTTCCATTAGTTCCTGCGGAGTTCCCATAAAACCAAAGGGTGCATCATCGGTCTTAGATGATAAGAGTTCAAACTGTCCTATTGTGATATCTGAGACAATATTTTGCTGTGGAAAATAATTAAAAGCGTGAAGCTCTGAAGTGATAGATTGATAGTCAGTTATTGGCCTATACCCTAAAACTTCTAGCGCAGCACTCATGGTCGAAGATGCAATATAGCAATTTGGTCCATTTATTGAGAAGCCGGCATCCTCCATTGTTTTTGCAACTATTTTTTGTACTTCAGCGATTCGCTCTCTATCTAAGGGAATGGGCTCACATTTTTCACTAGCGGCTGATAGGAAAAGTGATAAGGAAAAAAGGAATATTCCGTATTTAAATGACGAAAACATACCTATTTAGTAGCAATAAATATGCCATAATAGATTTAGTTAAGTACTTGGTTTTACTGAGTAGACATTGAGGGAATGTCAAAAAAACTAAGATTGACCAAAATTTGGTTAATTTACTTAATTTCACATTACTTCCTATGCATAAGCTAACCGCTGTTATTTAATAAACAGAAAAAATAGGAGGTAATAAGAAGTATTTAATTGCGCTTTTTTTTAGCGTTCAGGCCATGGCTTTTAATCCCCATATAACGATCAAGTATGATGTTGAGTTAGTTCCATCTGGAGATAAGAATATCGTCGATATTCTTTTCGTCATCGATAATTCTGGATCAATGTCAGCTAAGCAAGCACTTCTATCAAACTTAGCAAAAGATTTTATAAAACATATTGAAGGTATTGACTATCAGATCGCAGCGATCAGCACCGATGATATTGATATTATTTCACCCTTTATTATTTCTCCAAATGCTGACTCAGTGGACAAGTTAGAAGAGTTAATGATCCATTTCGGAGTTGATGGAAGTCCTGAAGAACATGTCTTTTATAATATTGCACAGTACTTGCAATTAGAACAAAGTACTATGCTATTTCGTCCTTTTTCTAGTCGTGAAATTATTGTTCTAACAGATGAAAAAGAACAAAGTGTGGATGATTTTGGAGAGGCATACTCTTGGGAGGCGACTTTAAAGTTATTTCCTGAAAGCACGACTTTTAACGGAATTGTATCTGTGACGGAAAATTGCTGGCCTGAAAGTACTGCAACTAATTTGATTAATATTATTAATAAACTCTAATGGTTTAACACTAGGCATACCATGGTAAGCAAAAATGCAATAAAGTGCACTTTGTTGTTTTTTAGTTAAATT
>CATLVA010000365.1 GCA_950060715.1 uncultured Oligoflexia bacterium
TCAGATTCGGTCAGATCATTTTCAATAATATCACTCTGGTTATAGCGATAATTTTCGCGAAGTTCAGGCCTGGATTTGGGTTTTAATTCTAGCAGATTACTAAGTTGCCCTAAGCTTTCCTGTTTAAATGATTTAGTGAAAAATCCACCTTCTACATACTCTTCAATATCAATCTCTTGCGGATCAAATGCATATGCCTTTGCACCAAGTAAAAGAAAAATGGTTGTTAGAACTAAGCTAAATTTCATACATTTAGTTTAGCAATTGCTTAGGCAGTCCTTAGGCTTAATTCACTTTATTACATAGGCGTCAGGAAACTAACACTCTCTTAGTTATCGTAATCACATAGCATGGTTATTCTTTCAGGGTTTTGCTTATTTAATTTGTTTCAAAATTACCTCTATGTTAAAATTGAACATGTTCAAAAATGGTGATTTATGAAAAAAGGTCAAAAAAGCAAACAGGAAATATTTAATAAAGCGGTTCAGTTGTTTTCAGAGCGGGGAATAGAAAATGTGAGCATGCGTGAGCTAGCGGCAGCCTGCGATTTATCCTTGGGGGCGTTTTATTATCATTTTAAAAACAAAGAAGATCTGATTCTTTACTTCTATCAAGACTCACTGAAAGGGCATATTAATCGCACTGAGAACTTTCTTGAGACAGCTCCTCAAAGCCTACCAGTTGTTATGGAATGGGTATGTCGGGATCGCTTTAAAGAATTTAGTCCTTATAAGGAAATGCTCAAACCTCTTGTTTTCAGTTTCAATTCGAAGTCACCTTTATCTCCTTGGGCAAAAGAATCATATCCAATCAGACTTCAGTCGGTGGATTTATTTAAGAGGCTAACTCAGCATTGCACTTCTTTAAAAAAAGAACCAGTAGTTGAAGTGGTGGCAAGAATTCTTTGGATGCAACACTTGATGATCTTAGGTCTATGGATGATTAGTGAAGCAGATAAAAATAGGGGAGAGATACTCTTAGAGGAATCAAAGAAATTTTGGAAATGGCTTCCAAGCTTTCTCAAAATTCCAGGTAGTGGAAAAACTTTAACGAAGATCGCCGAGTCATTAGAAAAAGTCGGTCTATGGGAGTCTTATGAAAGCAAATAAAGTTATCGCTGTGATTATTTTAGTTATTGGTTTTTCTCTTCTCGTTCCAATTCATCAATACGGACCAGTGGTGAGACTTTTGTATGCTTCGATTGGTTTGATTGGCCTAATTAAGCTTGCCTCTGTCTTTTTTGAGCCTCATAAGTTTAAATCAATTTTGGGACTTGCGCTGTATTTGTTTTCATGGCCTGGAGTTTCCAGCGAGGGGTTTAGGGAGCGTCAAAGTTCTCCACCAGAAGATACTGGCAGTCGCTTTTTGGAAAATTGGCTTTCATTTTTAATCGGCACTATGGTTTTAATTTTAAGTTTGTACCTGGGAAAAGGAAAAAGTTTAGGGTTTAATTATTTAGCTCTCATATCAATTTTGTTTATCGTTCATATGGGATTAGTTGATATTTGGGGAGATGTTTTAAAACTTCTAGGCTTTGCACCTAACAGAATGTTTGACCGTCCTTTTCTAGCAGATAGCCTGAAGTCTTTTTGGAGTCATCGCTGGAATAAAGCCTTTGTTGAAATGAATAAAATCTTCTTTGTTTCTTCCTTTAAACATAAATTGAATGCATCGATATTAGCGTTCTTTATTTTTCTGGTTTCGGGAGTACTGCATGAAATTGGAATCAGTTATGCGGTAGGTGCTAATTATGGGTTTCCGTTACTTTATTTTCTTATTCAAGGTTTTGGGTTTGTTTTAGAAAAGAAAGTGAAGCTAGGAAGAATGGGAACTCTATTAATCGTTCTTGTTCCTTTTCCACTTTTATTTGCACCATCTTTTGTAAATCTTTATATGGGAATTCTCGCAGATAGCTTCCTTAGTTTAATTGAGAGGCATGATAGAGCGCAATGGATTTCGATTGGGCTAATGATTGGAGGAGTATTACAGTCTTCAGTTTTAATTGCTAGTATACAAGCTCCAGGAAAGCTTAACTGGAAAGAAGACCTCGCCAAGCTCTCGAACTTCAATCGTAAAGTGTTTTGGACTTATGGGGGTTATATCTTTTCTATCATCGTCTTTATGGCGGTCATAAGTATTCTTATGAGTTTTGAAGAGGTCTATGGTTTTGGTTTGAAAGCATGGTTGATTTTTATTATTCTCTTTTGGGTCGCACGAGTAGGAATAGATATGTTCTATTACTCCCATGAGGATTGGCCAGAAGGGGCCGAGTTTGTGATCGGACATATTTGTCTAACGACTTTATTTTCAAGCCTGATACTATTGTATTCAGTAATTTTGATTTCGATTTGGTAGTCCGAATTATTTAAATTTCAAGCATTGGGAGTTTTATCGAGCTTTTCTAGTGCAAAATTTTTCAATCTAATAAGGATGAATGTGATGACCGAACTGATCTCAGTGATATTATAATATTCGAATCATTTATATAGTAGGCTCAAGCAAAAAAGTGAAAAGCATAAAGCTAAAATACAAATA
>CATLVA010000366.1 GCA_950060715.1 uncultured Oligoflexia bacterium
AATGATACGGCGACCACCGAGATCTACACTCTGACCCTCCACCAATGCCTAAGTCCATGACTTTTCGTGATCTACCTGCAGCTGAGATGATAAAACCTGAACCCGTGTCTATTATTAATCCCTCTGACATAAAGTTTGAACCTCCAACTATAGATGCTATCGATCCTCAGGCCTTTAAGCCTGACCTTAGCAATATAAAACTAGAAGAAACTCTTAAAAAAAATGCCAGTGAATCAGGTTCAGATAGCATGGTGGAGAAGGCTGTTAAAAGTCCAGGTGTTCGCGCAGCTGTTGCTGGTCTTTTGGCCGGATACTCAAAATCAATTGCAAATAAAGCCGGCAAACTTGCAGATATTTCCAACAATAGAATTGAAGCATTGAAAGACTTGAGAAATGATTTTATTTCCAACGGAGGCGCTGGTTTTCAGCAATGTTCTGAAGCTGATCGAAAATCTCCTAGTAAGCCTTTTTGCTTTTGCTACGATAGTAATGGAAAGCAAGATCAATCGAAAAAAGAAAACTCTACTTGTACTAGTATTTGGAGCACTAATACGCTTAATATGATTGCTGGAACTTACGGAAAAGATATTGGTGATTCCGCTCAGGGTGTTAAAGGCTGTCTGCGTAGAAATGGCGTTCTAGATCCTGGTTGTAATTGTAGAAAAGAAAGCAGTCCAACTTCGCCTGAAGCTTGTACCAGTATCACTGGTACTATTAGTCTTGGGGCACTAAAAGGGTTAAACGGTCTTGATGCTGTGATAAATGATGCCGCAAAACTAACAAGTGGCCAACTATCAACAGCGGATCTTGCCAACGGAAATAATGTTCAAAAGCTTACTAACGCAATTAAAAAGCAAACAGAAAAAATGGAAGGCGACTCTCGCTATGCTCCTACTTTAAAGAAAATTTCAGATCTTCAAAAAAATATAAAAGGTCAGATGACTTCAAATATAAAAAATAAACTTGCTAGCAATAAATTAAGCAATCCATTTGGTTCATTTGGAAGTGACGAAACACTTGCGACTCCAAAATCTAAGAATGATGTTCTCGCTAAGACCAAATCAGATATAAAAACTCTCAATAAGTTTATAGACTCAGGAAGCGCTCCTGCGGCAAAAAAATCAAACTTTGATTTTAACTTAGGTGCAGGCTCTGGTGACTCAGGGGTTGAAGTTCAAGATGGTGTCGCAGAAGTAATGGAGAAAAAGTTTAATTATAATTCAATAAACGAAAATCAGGACTCTAATATTTTTCAGATAATTTCTGTTCGCTATCAACGCTCTGGTTTTCAAAGGCTGTTTGATCAAGATGCAAAAGCTGTTGATGAAGCGAGTGAGGTACAAATTCATGGAGCAGAGTAAATTCGATTTATTAACTGGTCGAGAAAACTCTTTGCTAGGAAATGTAGATGGTCACCAACTACAAAAAGAAGTCATCACGGCGTTTAAAGGAATGCAAAAAAAGGCATTGGCGGATGGTGTGAATATTAAAATAGTTAGCTCTTTTAGAAATTTTGAACGGCAGCAAATAATTTGGGACGCAAAAGTTTCTGGTGAGAGAAAAGTTTTAGATGATCATGGTGAGCTAGTAGATCTTGCAAAGTTATCAGAACTCAAAAAGGTAGAAGCAATCATGCGATTTTCTGCCCTACCCGGTGCTAGTCGGCATCACTGGGGAACTGAAATTGATGTGTTCGATGGGAATATTAAAGAGAAAAGAGATGTTCAGCTTACACCTCAAGAAAGCATTGAAGACTTTAGGCTTTTAAATCAGTGGCTCGACGAAAATATGAACGATTTTGGTTTTTATCGACCATATGCGAATGACCTTGGTGGAGTTTCACCTGAGCTTTGGCATTTATCTTATGCGATGATTTCTCAAGACTATTATTTAGAGTACAATATTGAATGTTTTAAAAAGAATATTGAAATTTCTAACATCGCTCTGAATGCTGTAATTAAGGATAATTTAGAATATCTTTTTGAAAAATTTGTTTTAAATGTCGAAAATCCTCTAGGTGCATAATGCACCTGTATATTTTTTCTTACATCTCCACATGACTTCACGCGATGGCCACACGCAGTAAGTACTTAATTTAATAGCTGGGCAAACTGGCACCACGGCGCACTTAACGCAGTAAGTATTTTTTTCTTTCTTTTTAACTTTTTACTTTGTAGAACCTCGTCAACTTCAACAACACAAACGGGGGAAGTATGAAGGTTTTAATTGCATCATTACTTATCGCTGTCACTGTAGGTGACGCGTATTCACAAGACAGGAACAGGAGGGGTAACAGAGGTTCATCCGATAGAGGATCTAGAACTGAAAGAAGCCGCTCAAATGATTCTGGCAGCAGAACAAGAGCACCAAGAGCAGAGAGAAGCAGAGAAACAAGAGCACCGAGAGCTGAGAGAAGACAAAACACAACACCGCCAAGAACAGAAAGAAGACACAACACAACTCCACCTAGATCTACAGGTAGAGATCACAGAAGAGACACAAGACCAAAC